>DAOWJX010000001.1 GCA_030640155.1 Candidatus Aegiribacteria sp.
ACAATATCTACAGTTGTTCTTACTCGTTCAATCGATTCATTTGAGAAGTAGCCTCTAGCCCCCATTATGATTCTTCCGGAGGGTTAAGTACAATAATAGTAACACCAGTTCCGCCTTCCGACGGTCTTCCCTGTCTGAACGACGCAACTCTCCGGTCACTTTTTGCGGTGTCAACAACCACCCTCATGAGAACACCTTTTCCCTTGCCGTGAATTACGCGGATTTGCGGAATACCTGCAACGATGCTGTCGTCAAGAGCCGAGTCAAGCTCAGCAAGAGCTTCATCAGCGGACATACCCCGCAGATTGAGCTCTATCCTGCTCTGAACAGGTACACTCCAGTCAGAGGATACCGGTTTCTCCTCGGGTGGAACAGTAGCTTCAAGATCGTTCAAAGGTTTCTTCAGCCGGAGATTACCCAGTATCACAACCGCATGATCTTTTCCAAGCTCCTCGACCATGCCCTTTCCGCTCCATCCTTTCACCGTCACCCATCCACCGGGTACAATATGCTTGTCCTTTGATTTCTTATCTTCATCCTTCAAAGCAAATCCTGGTGCTGCCCCGGCAATCTCCCGGATTTCCGATCTGATACTTCGCCTTTCCTTTGCAGTTTCGGTCTTTGCCAGTCTGGCCAGCAGAGCATCAGCCCGTGAATTGACTCTCTTTTCCCACTCTCTCGATTGTTCTTCAATTCTTTTCTTTGTACGTAGAAGCTCCGACCTGGAGGATTCCAGTTCCATATTCAAATGTTCCCTGAGAAGCTTGTCTTTTTTCTGCTCGCTATCAATTTCCTTCGATTTCTTCTGAATGTCATTCCTTATCGATGCGATTTCTTCAAGCATCCTGTCGAGTTTGAACGAATCCCCGGACAGTGTCTCCGCTTGCTTAAGAACATCAGCTGGAAAGTTCATTTTCTTTGCAATTTCCAGCGTAAAAGAAGATCCTGGAATTCCAAAGGTAAAAGTATAGTCAGGCTCAAGAGTACCCTCGTGAAAATTCATGCAGCCATTGTAAAATCCCGGCTTCCCCTGAGCAAGACTTTTAAGCTGTCCCTGATGTGTTGTGACAACAAGCCTGTTGTCCGCGTCAGCAAGATGGTCAAGCAGAGAAGCAGCCAGGGCAGAGCCGGTAAGTGGATCAGTTCCGGCTGCGGGTTCGTCTATAAGTACAAATCCACCGGACCCGTGATCATTCAGCATGTCCAGCTGTTCCCTCAATCGTGCGGAATACGTACTCTGATGGTTCGCAATTGATTGCTGGTCCCCGATAGAAACGTGAATCCTGTTGAAATACGGTATTGTAGAACCTGTGGATACGCATGCTCCAATACCCGATTGCGTGCAGATGACCGCAAGACCGATTGCCTTCAGTAGAACGCTTTTCCCGCCCGCATTGGGACCACTGATTATGAGAACCTTCCAGTCTTCCGGTAACCCTACATCATTCTTAATTACTTCCTCAGAAGGGATGAAAGGATGCCTCAGATTGAGTAATGAAAGCGCACCCTCGGACGGGAACACGGTTTTCAGCTTTTTGTGATACAAAGCCCGCGCAAATATAGCATCAAGAGTGGAAACACCGTCTATTCCTGCTCTCAGCTCATCTGAATGCTCTCTGATAGTGAGTGAAATTTCTCTGAGTATTTTTCTTCTCTCGAAGTCCAGATCAAGCAGGGCTTCTCTCAGCGAGTTTCCATCATCAACAAGTTGAGATGGCTCAATAAATACTGTCTCACCCGATTCAGAACGATCATGAACGATTCCTTTGACCTCACGTTTTCTTGATGAGATCACCGGAAGCACATACCGTCCATCCCTCAGAGTTGGAGGAAGATCTCGAATGACATTCTTCTGGGAGAGAGAAGCCGAAATCTTGTTTATACGCTTTGACAGATTTCGCTCAAGCCTGTCAGCTTTTTTAGTCAGACGGGTCAGCTCCGGGGAAGCATCGGGCGAAAGATCCCCTTCCGGAGTGGTCATTCTCAACAATTTTCCGGATAATTCCGAAAGGCGGGGAATACGGTCACAATAGCTCTGAAGAGGGAGTAACCTTTCGCCCTCAACCGCGACTTTCTCAAGAGACTGGATGAACTGATCCATTTCTCTGAGGACATTGCCAGTATTCCTTAGTTGAAGAGGGCTGAAGATGATAATTCCGGAATCGATTGAATCGGTGATTTCTTTCAATTCATCAAGGCTTCCGGATGGAGGGTGTATGCCCTGTTCAAGAATGAAAGCTGCTGATTCAGTCTCAGCCTGAAGTCTTGAGGATGTCTCGAAATTCCATCCTGGTTGCAACGCTTCTGCTTTTTCCTGACCCATGCTGCTGATCGCTCGATTGGCGATCTCCTTGAGTACAAGATGATATTCAAGGCGGAAGAGAGAATTATTCATTTTGATGGAATGAAGTGTTTTGAATTACTCAGCTCCTCGAGAGTTATTTTCTCCTTCCGGGATAGCTGCTCAGGTACATATACGTCAGCAATTACTATCAGGTCTCCCCTGCCGAATCCTTTCAGTTTTCTTATGCCCTTCTTCCTGATAATCAGCTTCTCACCGGGCTGAACACCAGCGGGAATGCTGATCTTTCTTGCTTTGTCTTCAATGGCGGGTATCGTTATTTCCGTTCCCAGTGCAGCGTCCGGAAACGAAATCCGTGTTCTGTAAACAAGATTATCGCCTTCTCTGATGAATTCAGCATAGTCTATTTTCCTTATCCTCAGGATCAGGTCTCCTGGAGGACCATCGTTCTCGGGAAAATGCCCCTGCCCTCGAAGCCGGATGAAATGCCCTTTCGATATCCCGGCAGGAAGATCTACAACTATCTTTCTTTCTCTGGATTCAAGCCTGGATCCAAGGCAGGCGGAACAAACCTTCTTCGGAGTTTTTCCACGCCCATTACAGGATGGACAAATAACCACCGACTGCATAGCTCCAAGAAGAGTTCTTCTAACAGTTCTTACCCTTCCCTGTCCTCCGCAATTGCTGCAGGTTTCCAGCCCCTTCGATGGATCAGCGCCTGTTCCATCACATGTTCTGCAATGCTCCTTACGCCGGATACTGATTTCCCGTTCGGTTCCATTCACAACATCTTTCAAATCAAGATCAACATCGAAAGTGATATCCGCTCCCGGAGAGGGGCCTCTGGATCTGCTGAAACCGAAAATATCCTGAAATGCTCTCAGAGCATCATCCATACCGAATCCGCTGAAGAAATCCGACATATTCGGCGTGCCGTCCCAGGATCCCGTTCTGTCGAAAATCTGTCGTTTCCGCGGGTCACTGAGAATCTCATAAGCCTTGGTTATCTCTTTGAATTTATCTTCTGCCCTTAGATCTCCCGGATTTCTATCAGGGTGATACTTCAGGGCCAGTTTCCTGTAGGCACTTTTTATGGTATCCTGATCAGCGTTCCCTGTAACACCCAGAATTTCATAGGGACTGCTACTCATATTTTTCACGTCCGTAATGTTTTCTATTTTTCAATTTCAATAAGTTCCTGCTCAGATCTGAGTACTGATCATATCAGGATTCAGATGATGTATGGATCCATTGATTACTGTCCAAACGGGAATATATGTAAGAACATTCACACCGGAAAGAATTCCTGAAGAGATACTATTGATCCTGAGTATCAGTCAACTCATCCTCGGATTTGTTATCAAGTGATACAAAATCGTCCGGAGCATCTTTATCCTCCAGAGATTCAACCATTTTAAGCATATTCTTGATTATATTCAGAGTTGAGTTCAGGTTTCTCATTGCCTGCTCAATTTCGGCTATATTCGTACCGTCTCGTTCAGTCCGCATCTTTTCCAGGGAAACCTCGAGTTCTTCGAATAAAGATTCATCGATAGTGTCAACTCTGGTCCTGAGTATCCGGTTTGACTCATATATGAGCTGATCGGCAAAGTTTCTTTCTTCAATAAGTTTCATCCGATCTCGATCAGCTTCCTGATTGTGTTTGGCTTCGCGCATGAGTTTTCGAATATCTTCGTCAGAAAGCCCACCGCTGGGGTTAACCTTAATCTCCTGATGTTTGCCTGTTACAGCGTCTTTTGCGTTAACGAAGAGTATTCCGTTTGCATCAATGGAAAAGGATACTTCTATTCTGGGAACCCCCCTGGGCGCCGGGTTGATACCAACCAGCTCGAATCTTGACAGACTTCTGTTATCTTCAGCAAGATCTCTCTCACCCTGAAGAACATGAATCCCGACAATTTGCTGGTTGTCAACAGCAGTTGTAAACATCTTGCTTCTCTTTATCGGCAGTGGACTGTTCTTGGTTATAATCGGAGCCATTACTCCTCCAAGAGTTTCCACGCCGAGAGTCAGAGAGGTCACATCAAGAAGGACAAGATCCTTCCTTTGACCCGAAACGACCGAACCGGCTATGGCTGCGCCCATAGCAACAACTTCATCAGGATTCACACTGTGAACCGGTTCCTGCTCAAACGATTCCCGTACAATCTGTCTGACAAGAGGGATTCTGGTTGAACCTCCAACCAGAACAACAACTTCAAGATCATCAGGAGAAATACCGGCATCCTTCAAGACCTGTTTGCATAAAGGTCTGGTGGTTTCTACAAGGTCTTTGATAATACCCTCGAATAAGCCCCTGGTTATCGACATCTCCAGATGAACCGGGCCGGATTCACTCGAAGCTATGAAAGGTAGATTCAGTGATGTTTCAAGTGCGGCTGACAGCTCGCATTTTGCCCGCTCCGCGGCTTCGCGAACTCTCTGAGGAGCAACCGGATCACTACGGAGATCAATACCCTTCTCACGCTTGAATTCGCTCATGATCCATTCAACAAGTCGAGCATCGAAATCGTCACCGCCAAGCTGAGTATTACCTGTGGTTGCCTTGACTTCAAATATGCCGTTAACGACCTGAAGGATACTGATATCGAAAGTTCCTCCACCAAAATCGAAGACAGCTATTTTCTTGCGTTCTACAGCATCAGTGAACGCGAGAGCAGCGGCGGTGGGCTCGTTCAGTACTCGCTTTACATTTAATCCGGCAATGGTACAGGCAGCTTTTGTTGCCTTTCTCTGAATTTCATTGAAATGAGCGGGGACTGTGACAACAACATCCGTAACTTCTTCTCCAAGATATTCCTCAGCTCGATATTTCATTTTCTGAAGAATCATGGATGATATTTCCTGTGGAGTGTACAGTTTGCCGTCACTGACTTTTATAACCGCATCACCTTTTTCATTAGGTACAATATCGTAGGATACATTAAAGGTTTCACTAGACAGTTCGTCATACTTCCTTCCAATAAGCCTTTTTACACTTGTTATTGTATCCTTGGGATTAGTAATCGCCTGCCTTTTGGCGACGATTCCAACAAGCCTGTCTCCCGCCGGTGTGAATGCGACAACTGAAGGCATAACCCTGGGCCCCTCACCGGTTTGTATTACCACCGCGTTTCCAGCTTCGTATATTGCCATACAGGAATTTGTCGTTCCCAGGTCAATACCAATTGTGCTTCCCAAAAGAGCCTCCTTACACAGAACTCCCGCTCGCACCGATTTTCTGATAATACCTGATCAAAATTCGCATCCGGTAATATTCGTCATCACATTTGATGAGGCAAGTTCTCTCTTACAGTTTTATTCCATATGCTTGACAAGGTTAGTGTACCTTACTCATAGAAACATGTCAACTCCAGCCAGGATATTCCTCACGGTTCTCCTGCATGGAGGGGAAAGAACGCCCTTCTCGCAGATGATTGCGGTTATCAGTGTTGCCGGAGTGACATCAAACGCAGGATTCCAGTATCCCGCTTCCGTCGGAAGCAACTGCCTTTCTCCAAATGATGAGAGTTCTGCCCTGCTTCTTTGTTCGATGATGATTTCCGCACCCGTATTCGTTGCCGGATCAAAGGTCGAAAGAGGAGCAGCTACATAGAAAGGAACACCATGTTTCGAAGCTGCAAGTGCCAGCGGATATGTACCGATCTTATTCGCGATGTCTCCATTAGCGGCAACCCGGTCACTCCCGACTATCACCGCGTCAATCCGGCCATCCCGGATAAGTGAGGCAGCAGCAGAATCCGGAAGAACATCAACGGGAATCCCGGCACGAATCAGTTCCCAGGATGTCAATCTGGCACCCTGCAGAAGCGGTCGTGTCTCATCAGCGTAGACCTTACTGATGAGTCCGCGATCCCATGCTTCATAAACGACTGCAAGAGCAGTACCCAGCCCGGCTGTTGCCAGTCCACCCGCATTACAATGGGTTAATACTGTTGAATCCGGTTCAAGAAGTCCTGCTCCAAGGCACCCTATACTCCGGCTGGCATCCAGATCTGCACTAAGGAGATCGTCAGCCGATCCCAGAAGAGCCTTGATTGCGTCTTCTCTGGATCCTGTTTTATGGAAGACTTCCTGTTGCATCTCTATGCAGTGGAAAAGATTCACAGCGGTCGGTCTGGTTCCCGCCAGTTTATCAAGTTTCGCCAGGAATCCCTCTCTGAAACCGGGACCGGAATCCGTTGTTATCGCTGCAAGCACTGCTCCGTAAGCGGCAGCTATTCCGATCGCAGGCGCTCCTCTGACTGCAAGAGTCCTGATAGCGGAAGCAAGAGAATCTACATCCCTGCAATCAATATACACTTCATTGCCGGGCAGTTCACGCTGGTCGAGCAACCGCAGCGAATCACCCATCCACTTGAGCGTAGGTAATGGATCCATGTCAGTATTTTCCGGAAAGTATCCTCAGACAAATCGACAGTATTTCAACCGGATCCATCATCCTGCCCTCTCCCATACTTCCACATGCAAGATGCCCCGATGCGGGACCGGCGAAAGTAATGCCACGATTCCTCAGTTTCGATACATTCCCATCTGTAGCGGGGTTCGCCCACATTCTGCTGTTCATTGAGGGAGCCATCACGACCGGCGCCTCATTCGCCAGAAATACCGAGGTGAGAAGATCATCAGCGATACCATTTGCGGTTTTCGCGATATAATCTGCCGTAGCAGGTGCCACAATCAGAAGTGAGCAACCATCGGTAAGAGATATGTGCGGTACAGGATCACCCGGCTGATCGGTAAAGAGAGAGCTGAATACAGGTCTTCCGGTAACACATGCAAGCTGTGTATCTGAAACAAATCTCAATGCATTCATTGAAAGAATCCCGTCAACCTCGTAACCCTCCTTCCGCAGCAGAGAGGCCAGAGCAACTCCTTTGAAAGCAGCCGCGCTAGCTGTGATTCCGAGTAGTATTCTTTCATTCATTTTCTGCCCTTTCACCTATACGGTCAATCCCCACAAGAGTAAGTTCAGGATATATTCTGAAATTATTCCTGCATCTCCCCGCAATTCCAGGTGCCCATCCTCCGGTTGCCCATAATTCCGGAGTACCCTCAATCGTACCCATCAGTTTATCAACAATGTAATCCGCAGCGCCAACAGCTCCCAGAAGAACCCCGGAACAGACAGCCTCGGTTGTGCTTTGTCCAAGCGGTGATTCAGGAAACTCAAGATCAACAGGATTGAGCTTCTCAGCCTTCTTGAAAAGCTCTC
>DAOWJX010000230.1 GCA_030640155.1 Candidatus Aegiribacteria sp.
AATGGTCTTCCGGGACTGGATCGCTCTACACATGGCACTGGGACAGTACGTCTCAAAGATGTGTTATAGGAGCGTATGGATCCTCTAATGGGAATCCCTCAGATTTAGTTCCAAACTTAAGACTCAACGGAGTACTCTCTCTTTCGAATACCACCTTTGGACAAATCAAGGCGGCTTTCATCGAATAACGTTTCTCATAACCGGTCTCCCCTTGGCCTGGGAGACCGGTTTTCCTATTATCGGTTCAATTCATGAGAATTCATCAACAGTATTCATGGCAGTTTGAAAGACAGAATAGATGAGAATTTCAGCTCTGGTGCTGGTTCTTTTCGCAGCAGCACTGTTCGCTTTCTGCCCGCTTGGTCTACCACCCGAGGAAGCCTGTTCTGCTGACAATCCTTCATGCACGCTATATCAGGATAACGACGGAGATGATCTCTGTGACAACCCTGAGCCACAGTCGGGAAGCAGTTCTGATCAGGACACGGTAGAGGTAGAAGAAATTCCGGAAATCAGTGAAACCGAAGATCCTGCAGAAGAACAGCAGGAACTCCCGACTGACAGTGTTCAGCAAACAGACATTCCCGAAGAGATTGCGGAAGCAGATGTTCCTGTCGTTACCGTGGAGTTATCGGAGGAAGTCACTGATCCAGCCTTGAACGTTGAGGAAACAGAAATCGATGTATTTGAGGATTCCGTTATCGTTGATACGGTTACTGTTGAGGAAACTGAGGTTTCTCTCATCAATTGTCCTCTTAATCTTACTCCCGACGAGGCCTGTTCAGAGGATAGCCAGCGTTGCACGCTTTTCCGCGATTTCGATGAAAGCCTTCTTTGTGACAATCCGGGAGAACAAACGGATTCGATCGCTTTGATCGACGAAGAAATCTCCGAAACAACATACCCTCTGCAGATTGAATCAAGCGGCTGTCCGCTTGATCTCCCCCCTGAGGCTGCATGCCAGACTCCTGAAGACCGCCTCTGCCCTCACTTCCGCGGAAGCGAGGGCTGCATCAACCCATCCGGAGGAGGTGTTCGAAGAACACAGCTGATAATAATAGCCACAGCTGTTCTGCTCCCTGCAGCCACATTTCTGAAAAGTCGATATCGCGGTCGCAGGAAAACCGATCGGCACAGGAGGAAAATTGCTCATATGTCTGTTCAGGCATTTTCGATTCTGGTCCTTGGTTTCTTTGTACAGGGATCATACTGTCCGCTGGGTGTTTTTCAATACATCTTCCTTCCCGGAGGAGTGATTTTTCTTGGTGGAGTCGGCATCGCGGTTCTACTGCTGCCCGTTCTGTGGAGCCTTTTCATTGGAAGAATCTATTGCGGCTGGGTATGTCCATTCGGAGCCCTGCAGGATCTTCTTGGTAAGCTGAACGTTCCCCGACCTCCCGCTTTTCCGAAGAAGGTTCACAGATTTTTCATTAACTTCAAATATGTTTTGACTGTCGCTTTCATCGGCGCGCTGATTCTTGCAGGGAAAGGGTTCTTCGGCAGAATCATTCCAGCTTCTCTTTTCTGCCAGATAGACCCATTTCATACCATTTACTCATATTTCATTGTCGGATCATTCACAGGGGCAATTGCTTCTCTTTGTTTTATGATATTCTTCCCGAGATTTTTCTGTAAATACCTCTGTTTTTACGGCGCTGTTCTTAGCATTCTTGGAAGAGTGAGGCTTTGGGCCAGGATAAGAGGGAATCACCGCCGATAACCGACCCCCTTGACCTGACCCGGTATCAGTTAGCAGTAATTTACTGTATGCAACGGGGTTCTTTCCAAAATATGATAACTTAAGGAGAGAATAATGGCCGCTCGTAGAGAAACCTGGAATAGCAGAACCGCTTTTGTCCTTGCCGCAATCGGATCAGCCATTGGACTGGGAAACATCTGGCGGTTCCCGTATATCACTTACGAAAATGGTGGGGGCGCTTTCCTTGTCGCCTATTTCATCTGCCTTTTCCTGGCGGGAATCCCACTGTTGATGCTTGAGTTCAGCATCGGGCACAAGTTCCACCAGGCGGCTCCGGGCGCCTTCAAGAAGATTAATCCCAGGCTTGAGTGGTTCGGATGGTTCGCGGTCGGAGTAGGCTTCATCATTGTTACTTACTACGCTATCATTATGGCCTGGAGCGTGAACTACACTTACGAAGCGGCCACTCTCGGGTGGGTGCAGGAATCGGGAAAATACGCAGACATACAGTATGCCATAACCAGTACCGATCTTGAGGATATGGAGGTGATGACGGACATTCCTGCCTCCCTTACAGGACAATCGTTCGTGTCACCTGTCAGCGGCGAAACCGGCATCATCCTTGCCGAACCTGATGGCTCTCAGGAAGTCGGCACCATTCTGGTAGCTTTCGGAGGGGATTTGTACGGTTTTAACAGTGTGGCTGACGCAAATACATTTATGGGTTCTCCCGCTGATTTCTTCTTCAACGATTTTCTGGGAGTCACATCTGAACCGTGGGATATCGGTGAATTCAAATGGCCTCTCTTCATCGGGTTCACGCTGACCTGGATCTGTATCGTCGCTTCAGTCTGGAAAGGTACGAAAACGGTTAGCAAGGTTGTCTTTTTTACCGTTCTGATTCCGTGGGGACTGCTTATCCTTTTCATAATAAGAGGTATCACACTGCCTGGAGCGGGCGTAGGTCTTAAATTCTATCTGACTCCTGTGTGGTCGAAGTTGCTGAGTGCTGACATCTGGCTGGCGGCTATTTCCCAGGTGTTTTTCAGCCTGAGCGTAGGTTTCGCAATAATGATCGCGTACGGCAGTTTTCTCCCTAAAAAAACAAACATAGCAGCCAACGCTATCATTATAGGTGTTGCCGATGCTCTGACGGCGTTCTTCGGCGGAATGGCTGTTTTTTCCGCGCTCGGACATCATGCATCGAATCTTGGCGTGCCGGTTTCCGAGGTGGTCGAGAGTGGTCCCGGACTGGCGTTCGTGGCATACCCGCATATTATCTGTACCCTGCCCGCTGCCAGAATTTTTGGAGTTCTCTTTTTCATAAT
>DAOWJX010000206.1 GCA_030640155.1 Candidatus Aegiribacteria sp.
GTTATAGAGTTGCCGCGTTGATATCACATTGATAGATTGATCATTCCCTGATTTTCAATTTCAGTACTAGTCCGCAAATTTCACCAGCTTTTCTGTAGATTTCTACAGGAACCACAGGTTTCTGGCTAAGCAGTTAGGTTTCGAATCGTCGTAGAGAGTTGTGGATACAAGGCTTGCGAGTACATATTCAAGACATATGTCCTGGAACCGCAAATGTAGTCACATGCGGGTTTCCGCAGGCGTACTTGAAAGCAACATGAAAAAAACATGTGCTTCCCGGGAGATCCCGGAACAGTACGTCGAGGACATATGTATGAGTATAACGAAGTAGACGCAGCTTTATGCGTCGCTGCAGTAAAATGCTGGTGAAATTTACGGACTAAATAGGAGGAACAGTGTCCTTTCAGGAAAAGCGTATTAACAGACATCCCGTGCTTGGTCAGCCAGATGTGGAAAGGGTTGAGTTTACATTCAATGGACAACCTGCCATTGGACTGGAGGGTGAGGCTGTATCATCCGCTATCTTCGCTTTAGGCATTCACATATTCGGACATCATCATACTGACGAAAGCCCCCAGGGGATGTTCTGCGCAAACGGACAGTGCTCACAGTGTACACTTCTTATTGATGGAATTCCACTGAAGAGCTGCATTGTGCCTCTTAAGAAGGGGATGGATGTCAGAAGCCTTGAGGGACTGCCTTCGCTCGAAGATCTTCCCGGTCCTGATGTGCTGGTTCCTGTGAAGCTTCAAACCAGGGTATTGATACTCGGTGCCGGACCCTCCGGTATGGCTGCCGCCATTGAACTCGGAAAAGCGGGAATAGACACAATAATAGTGGATGATAAGGATCGTCTTGGTGGTAAGCTTGTCCTTCAGACTCACAAGTTCTTCGGTTCGGAAGCGGACTGTTACGCAGGAACACGGGGCATTCACATAGCAGAGCTACTCGCCGGGGAAATTTCAGAGATGGATTCCGTTGACATATGGCTTAACAGTATCGTTCTGGGAGTATTCAGCGATGGTACTGTCGGAATCAGATGTGGTGATGGTTACAGGATAGTGAAACCGGAGTATCTTCTTGTGGCAACGGGAGCTCGAGAAAAATCACTCCCCTTTCCAGGATGTACACTTCCAGGTGTTTATGGTGCCGGCGCGTTTCAGACAATGGTTAACAGAGATCTGGTCAGGTGTGCTGAGAGGATATTCGTTGTTGGCGGGGGGAATGTGGGGCTTATCGGAGCCTATCACGCTCTTCAGGCAGGCATGACAGTGGTCGGGCTTGCAGAAGCTCTCCCGGTATGCGGTGGATACAAAGTTCATGCTGACAAGATCAAAAGATTTGGAGTGCCGATATTCACCGGACATTCTGTAATTGCGGCACATGGGAGCGAACAGGTGGAAGCCGTGACAATCTCCGAGGTGGATAATTACTGTATTCCGCTGCCAGGTACCGAACGTACGTGGGAAGTAGATACGGTGCTGGTGGCTGTTGGATTGAGTCCGGTTGATGAATTTCACCGGAAAGCTCTCGATTTCGGTATGAAATCCATGATGGCAGGTGACGCTTCCGAAATAGCTGAAGCAAGCGCAGCGATGTTTACAGGCAGGATAAGAGGCCTTCAGATAGTTGCTTCCCTCGGTTCAGGGGGAGTGAGTATACCTGATGAACTCATGGAAAAGGCTGAAATACTGAAAAGTCCCGGCGGAGAAATTCTTCCATACAACCCCCCTGAAGAGAGAACAGGAATTTTTCCGGTACTGCACTGTACGCAGGAGATTCCATGCAACCCATGCATGACAGTGTGTCCGAAGGATCTTATCGGGACATCGGGACATCCGATAATGGGGTTGCCCGAATTTCATGGCGAATGTGTGGGGTGCGAAAAATGCGTTGCGATCTGTCCGGGACTGGCGGTGACTCTGGTCGATTTCAGGAATTCCTCTGACAGACCGATTGTAACTGTTCCCTTCGAGCTTGGTGAATGGCTTCTTGAGGAAGGCATGGAAATGACTGTCACCGGTTGGGAAGGAGAAATCCTCGGCAAGGCGATCCTGACCGGGTGGAAGTACGCATCTGGATTTCCGAAGACACTTCTGCTGAAACTCGAAACACCTGCTTCAATCGCCTGCAGAACAGCAGGAGTGGTTGTTCAGTATCCTGATAAAATCAAGCCTCTTCCAGTTCCATTAGAAGTGCCTCTACCGGATACAGCTGTCATCTGCAGGTGTGAACGTGTTACCGCAGGGGAGATTCGAGAGCATATCAGAGCTGGCATAAGGGATATGAATCGTCTAAAGGCTCTTACCAGAGCCGGGTTTGGGGCGTGTGGCGGAAAGACCTGTTCAACGATGATCGAAAGAATCTGCAGGGAGGAAGGGATTCCACCGGAAGAGATTACACCATTTACAGACAGACCGCTATTCGCCGAGACTCAACTGGGCTGGTTTGCCGGAAAGGACAACGATGATGAATAACCAAACCTACGATGTCATCATCATCGGAGCCGGCAGTGTGGGAACTCCTATGGCATTGAGCCTTGCTGAGAGGGGAGTTTCCGTTCTCTGCCTTGACAGTGCCTCTTCAGCGGGTCAGGGAAACAACAAGTGCGCCATCGGCGGAACCAGAGCTACACATACCGAACCCGCAAAGGTTTCACTTGCTCTTCGGTCCCTTGAAGTATTAAGAACATGGGAGGAAATCCACGGGGAAAGCATAGGATGGTATCAGGGCGGATACACCTACGTCGCCTACGATGAAGACACCATTTCACTGTTCAGGCGGAAATTGCCCCTTCAGAGGAATGCTGGTCTAAACATAAACCTGGTCTCGTCATCTGAGATCGAGGAGCTTGTTCCAGGTATTAACACTGATGGTCTTCTGGGTGGGACCTGGTCACCTGAGGACGGCAGCGCCAGCCCTATGCTCTGCTGTTATGCATTCTACAGAAGAGCAGCGGAACTCGGAGTGGAATTCGGGTTTAATGAAACAGTTCAGAGATTTAATATCGACAGAGAAAAAGTGGTGTCAGTAATCACCGACAGGGGAACGTATTCATGTGGAGCGGTTGTCAATTGTGCTGGATCTTTTGCCGTGGAAGCGGGAAGGATGGCGGGAGTTGAGCTTCCCGTATATCCCGACTGTCACGAAGCCGGTGTTACCGAGCCTGTTGAAAGGCTTTTCGATCCAATGGTAGTTGATATCCGAAAGACTCCCGGATCGGCG
The DNA here is from genome assembly GCA_030640155.1 of Candidatus Aegiribacteria sp. Lineage (GTDB taxonomy): Bacteria > Fermentibacterota > Fermentibacteria > Fermentibacterales > JCC-6 > Aegiribacteria. The sequence continues at coordinate 3,226 of DAOWJX010000206.1, forward strand.
AATTACTATTTCTACCAGCATGAGACAGGTCAGATCGTATTCTGCATCACTCCCGATCCGCCTGTTCCCGGAACAGCTATCGAGGAAACTTCCGGATTTCTGCCGCCCGTGGCGCCACGCATGGTAAATCTGTACCCCAGACTGGCGAATCTGAAAGTAAGGAGAGTCTGGCGGGGTGTTTATCCAATGACCCCTGACGGATCACCGATTCTGGATAGATGTGGCCCTTCCAACCATTACATCGCGGTTGGAATGTGCGGCCAGGGATTCATGCTCGCTCCCGGAATCGGAGAGCTGATGTCAAGATTACTGACGGATGAACTGACCGGGAAGGATAGGGAAGTTCTCCACGAACTGAGACTGGACAGAAAGTTCAGCAAGGATGAAGCGCTGAAATAACAGGGGACGTACCACACTTCTTCAACTTGTGAGGCAAAAAGGTGAAATACATTTCCATATTATTGTTGATCTTCA
>DAOWJX010000315.1 GCA_030640155.1 Candidatus Aegiribacteria sp.
ATAAAAAAGTAGCTGCGCAGATATCGGGATTCCGGGATAATACTGCTTCCGAGAATTTCGCGCAGGGATCTGTTGACGGAAATTTCTCTTTCCGTGAGAGGGAATCTGTTGATCAGGTTTCGAAAAATCAGGAACAGTGTTATGAATATTATGTACAGGATCGCAATCGTTGGTTGGAAGAAATAATCGTTATCCTCTGTTATGAATTTTCCCAGTTCATCTATGAATAATCCGAATCCCACTCCGCTTATGAATGCTGCCAGACGGCGGATTGACGGGTTCCAGAAGCGGAAGAGCATGACAAGGGAGACAAGCATCAGAAGACCGCCCCATAACAAATGGGCGATATGCAGGGAGCCGAAAGCGATCTTCGGATAGTGCGTCATTGCGAGGAAAGCTCGATTGATCAGAATTGTAACCACCGACATGACCAGAAGAATTTCGAGCAGCTCGCCGGTATCTGTATCACGTACCGGAAGATAACCTTTGCTAGAAAACATACCTGATTCCGATGCCTGCATTCATGTCGAAATCCGTATCCGGAATTATGTCAATAATTCCCGCGACCTCGATGAATAAGTCAAGCGGTGCTCCTCTGAGGAGCCATGAAATTCCTACCGGAACCCTGAAGCCGAGTCTGGTTTTGTCTTTGAAGATAATCCGACCGCCGAAACCGTAATAAATCGGAAGCAGACCACTGTCATCATTGAGCACGTTGAAACTGTGCCATAGATAATCCGCGTGGAGGTGAAGTTTATCTTCACCATTGTCCCGAAGCGACCAGGATACTGCTCCATCCAGTGCGGTTGAGCCATCAAGCCAGAGCTTCATACTGATACCTGTAGGTTCACCGAGTATTACTCCAAGTTCAAAACCACCCGGGCCCGAAGATGATATCAATGTTGCTATTATCAAAGCATTTATCATTTTCTTCTCCTGTTCAGAAATGAGAGTATTTCATATAATAACATTTGCAGAACATCAATAGTCCATATATCTATAAAGAACAATACAGGAATAACAAAGTGCAGTATCCACGAAAAACTGAGGACTTGACATTCTTTCGAATATTTTCAATAAAGCAGTATTCTCACATATTTAAGTGTATTATTCATAAGTGAAGTCCTTACATAATGGAAACTGGAGGTTGTAATGAGGAATAATTTTGAGCAATATAGCGGGAAGATCGCGAGTATCAGCACAATGCTGCTTCTTGTGTGCCTTCTGTGTGTCACTGCCGCTCCGGTCACGGCTCAGTGGACCGCTGAAAGAGGTTCATTCAGATACGCGGTAATCGTGCGGAATGATACATATGCGGATCCTGAATGGGCTGAAGTGGTCGACAGCCTTGTTGCTAAGTATTCAGCCAGTGTCTTTTCCTATAACAGCAGCATGTATGACATCCAGGAAAGTCTGGGCGCATACGCACCGGATTATATGGCGTTTGTTTCTGAATGGAATAATGCAACAGCGACATATGTTGATTCAATCTGGAAATTCGGTCGCGGACTTGATGAAGATCCATACGGAGACGCAATATGGGGTATTATTACCGGACTCGAAGTATCCGATGCTCTAAGGATTGCAACAGGACCTGAAGGATTCGATGTAAAAACCGTTCTTGGTGGAACATTAAGCTGTGATCTGAGTCACTACCCTCAGGGTATTGCTACGAGCGAAGCAACCTACGGACTCTACTACACTAAGGCATTGAACGATCCCAATACAGTTATGCACACCGACGGTCCGACGGACAGGACGGAATGGCTTGTAAGCTGTCTGAATGCCGATACTGTTGATATTTTTATCACAAGCGGACATGGAGCTCACTACCAGTGGCAGATGCACTATCCGAGTACAGGGAACGAAGGCTATTTCAGATCGTCTGCCGGCCAGGCGTATGGTCTTGCTCATTCAGGTACTTCATTTGATATAAACTCGGTTAATGCGAAGATATTCTTCGGCCTTGGAAATTGCCAGATCGGCATAATACAAAATAGTTATTCGATGGCCCTGGGATGGTTGAAATCCGCCGGAGCCTATTTCTATACCGGTTACGTAATAAACGAAGGTTCGTACAGCCAGCAGCATGGAGGAACCAAGGCGTTTTTCGAACGTCAGGTTCATTACACCTGGCCTGAGGCTTACTTTCTTGCGAATCAGGAACTTTACTATGACAAGTACAATGGTGTACCCGGAGCGGGGGGCGCACCCGATCTGAACGGTTCTGCAATGTACGGTGATCCGGCAATGGAGGCAAGGGTAGCTGACGTTGGTGTATATGATGAGCTGCTTTATACTGAAGAAGTACTTATTGACAGTTCAGGCTCACCATGGCAGGGCACCGTGAGAATTACGATGAATATCGAGGGAACTCCGGGATATACCAGTAAATGGGGGAACAGACATCCACTTATTCTTCTGCCCGTCAGGCTGGAGGATATTACAGTGGTAAGTCATGACTGCAAGGATGTTGTAGTTACTGATAATTTTGTTCTGCTCTATATCTGGTGCCAGGGTGAAGATCCACTACCTGCGGGGACGACCAGGGAAGTCGTCTTTACATGCAATCCTCTTACAGGCATAAGTGGTGGTGACGTACAGATTCTCATTGACTGTAACCTCGCAAGCTGCCCGAATCCGTTCTCCGGTTCGACTGTCATCTCGTTTGATCTTCCTGAACAGATGCCTGTTACGCTTGAGATATTTGATATCTCCGGAAGACTTGTGGATACACTGATAAAAGATACAATGCCGGCTGGAACCAATACGGTAACATGGGGCGGGAACGTCGCGAACCAGGTTCCCAGTGGTATCTATATCTGCCGACTTGTAGCCGGATCCGGTAATTACACAACAAGAGTAGTACATCTTAGATGAGTACCGGATTAAACCGTAAGCCGGTAACTCTATCAGCCAGGATAATCATTATTTCTGTCATTCTGCTGTCTCTTACCGTAGAGACAGCAGGAGACGGATATGCAGGTGAATCACGACAGTTTGATTATGAATGGGTTCTGATCGATTCGATCAACGCTTCGATAAGGATTCCAACCGGCGAGAGATGTGTGATAACTTACATGAATGATACTGGAACATTGATGTTTGAACCACCGGAAGACGGTTTGACAAGCATGGCGCTGGACGCTGTGGACAGAGCTCCCGAATGGATACAGATCGATCTCGCCGACAATCTTTCGAGACTTTCCGATTCCTGTCAGGATCTGTTTGCCGATATGATTCTGGAAGCCTCTGACCCGCATGTTGATGAGATAATCTTTGAGATCGCGCATCTGGCACCGCAGGTGCTGGGCAGCAGTTTCTTTTATCCGGAAGTTCTTGAATTCAATGTATCACTGCTGTACGATACTGACGAACATCTGGCCTACGCAGACATAGTTGATTACGGCACTTCACTGACCGGAGGAGATTATTACTCGACTATTGAATACAAGGTTTACGAGGATCCCGACACACTGACTCTTGAACTGCCCAGGGAAATCTACTACTGGTTTGTAGTTCATCCGAAACTGCACAAAGAGAGACCGGACTATATCAATCCAGCGACAGGTGGGCATGCGGATCCCCCTGACGGTGTTTTCTGGAGGGATTATCTGTTCAACCACGCGGATACTGATTATCCTCTGCTGAAGGACTCTCTTTCTGTCTGCAGCACTCTCTGGAACTGCAATCAGAATAGTCTCGACAACGGAGCCATAGGGGCTCTGACCACATGGGTTACATCAGTTATGAAGTTCGAATCCTACCCGCACCACAACCAGCCTGTCAGGATATATCACCTGCATAGAGGAACCTGCAGTGTTCATTCATATCTTACAGCTGCTGTATCGAGAACAGCGCTCATACCTGCAACGATTTCTGTGATGTACAGAGATGATCATAAAATCAATGAGTTCTGGGAGAGGGAATGGATAGCCTGGGAGCCGGTGGGACAACATATAAATAATCCCAGGGTTTACGATCCCGGCTGGGGCTGGGATATGGCCTGTGTGTTTGACTGGAGAGGAGACGGCTACACCTGGAACGTGACGGAACGGTATACCGATGTCTGTACTCTGTCAGTCAATGTGACCGATCTTCTCGGAAACCCTGTAGATGGAGCCTGCATAGTACTTAACAGCAATGGCAGCCCGGGGCCCCGATGCCTTGTGGACTACACGGCAAGTTCAGGTACAGGTCAATACCTCTTCGGTGACAACCGGCCACTTTACGTTATGGTAACAAGTCCCATAGGCAATTTCCCTTCATCGGGTTACCACACTGTCACAACTTCAACAGGAATCGGTGCTCACTACATACTGGACGTAACCCTTCCAGGAGAGGTTGCCTGGCTTCCCATCTCATCCGATACACTGCCGGATCCGCCTGATGATGATTACAGGATTGTAATTGAATTTGATGCTCCTGGTGAAACCGTATACGGCAAGAACCTTGATGATATGGATGTATACTCTGAAACGTATGAAGCGGGAAATGTTGATTTCTTCATCTGTGACGAGAGCAGCTATACGAATTACATCGGCGGCAATCCGTTTGAGGGATTTGAAATATCGGAGAATACCTCTTCCGGAGCTGTGGATTTCATCATTCCTTCGGATGAACAGTACAGTTCTGTCATATCGAACGAATCATCTCTCAACGTAACACAGCGTGTTAACGTGACAGTCTATCTGTATGTTGATCAGACAGGTATTACCGAACAGACGGAGACCGGTGGTGCTTCACCCCTGTGTTTCCATAGTATTTATCCCAACCCATGTACGTCGTCAGCTTCTATATCCTTCTATCTTGGCGGTCTTTCAGCAACCGATGTGCGAATTGAAGTATATGACCTGCACGGAAGGATAATCTCTGTTATTACTGATGATCTAGTGGATCCGGGAAATCACATTGTTTCCTGGGAT
>DAOWJX010000097.1 GCA_030640155.1 Candidatus Aegiribacteria sp.
AGGTTTATGGGGGACACGCACCAGAGCGTCATGCTTTTGGGGGACACGCAGCAGAGCGTCATGCTTTTGGGGGACACGCACCAGAGCGTGCATGTCCCCGTGGGCTAGTCTTCTATTTCGATTCTTCTGTGAAGAGCCTTTTCCTCCTTGGGAAGAACAATCGTCAGAACCCCATCTACGTAGGAAGCCTTCGATTCATCGGTTTTCACATCCGCCGGGAGAGTAAAAGAGCGGGAAAAGCTGCCGTAGCGCACTTCTCTACGGTGCCATGTCTTACCATCTTCGCTTTTCTCTTCCTTCTTCTCGCCTTTGATGGAAAGAACTCCATTTGCGATATCGATCTCTATATCCTCACGCTTCATTCCAGGTATTTCCGTTCTTATCTGGATCGAATCGGCATCTTCCGTGATATCTACCTCAGGAGCCCATTCCCTCCCGTTATTGAAGATATCGAATTCCGGAGCTATACTCCTCAGTACAACCTCCATGGGGGATAGGTAACGACTTCTTCTTACTATTATGCTTTCATCGTGTTTCATATTACTGCCTCCTTTCTCATGCAGTTTCCTCGTGTCTCCACTGCATGAAGAGCAAAAGACTTTCCAAAATATGAAACTATTCTATGCAAAGAGCTGCAATAACTTAAGTTTGAAAATTCACTCCGGTATCCGTTTCGCTTCAGTGTGTGTCAGAATGACACGTTAATCTTTTGCGGCAACACTGACGTTATCGATCAGTATTGCGGGATATTTCCCCCCCGTTGTGGAATCATGAAGCGTATTCTCGACATGTTCGATATTCTTCAGTATCTCGTAAACATTGCCCGCAACCATTCCATCCTTGACCCTTCCTCTGATCTCGCCATTTTCAACGTAAAATCCGGGGTTGAGTCCAACAGAAAAATCACCATTAAGAATGTTGCCTGAATGGGCGCCAAGAACTCCGAGAATGATGACCCCCCTGTCTATGCTTGCGATCATCTCTTCTAAAGAAGCGTCCCCGGGCGCGATTCTGCTGCATTGCAGTAAAGGCGCAGGAAGCAAAGTAATTGTCTCACCTCCCCACATTCCGCCTCTGAATCCGTTCCCCGCAGGTTTCTTGTTCAGTTTTTCAGCGTAGTCAAGATTGAGGATAAGATCTTTGAAAATCCCTCTGTCTATTATCATGTGTTTTCTTGTTGGTACGCCTTCATCATCAAAAAATGTCTGGGAAACGTCATCCGGATCGATCGGATCACCGTATAGTGTAAACTTTTCTGAAACGACCTGCTCTCCCCGTTTATTCTGAAGAGGTGATATCTTGTTGTAGAAAGATTTGCCGGACGCAGCGGTTGAGAGTCTCCAGATAAGTGTGTACATCGCATCAGGCATGAACATAACCTTCATTTTGCCGGTTGGTATTTCAACTTCAGGCAAGCCTGCATTGTACATATTCACAAGGTTATCAAGTTCCCCTTTCGGGAAATCAGCTGTTTTCCTGCTCATGAATATTTTGTGTACCGCAGTCTCTGTGTTCGGAAAGAGCAGAGAAGTAAACGTGTACATAAAGGAAGTTTTACTTGAGACGTCGAGTCCGCTTGTATTGACAATCGAGAGATCAATGATACCTCGACCGCTACGGACATCGATCTGTCCCTCAATCTTTCCTTTAAGATGATCAAGTACTCTCTCCGAGAGCGTATGAAGATCATGAAAACCCATCAAGGCAATAGAATCATCGGGAACCATAGGGCTGGGAATATTCGCGGGGGCGGGAAAAGAGAATCCTGCCTTTACATTTCCTTTGAGAGAATCAAGAGCGTTTTCAACGAGTTCTTCTCTGTCAATAAGATTCTTCGTGTAAGCTGTTCCTATTCTGCCATCCTTCAGCAGCCTGATTGCATATCCTGATTGAATTGATGCGGACAGATCCGTCGAAGTGCCGTTTCTCATCTCGAGAGCACTGGAATCAGTGCGTATACTGTATACTTCTGCCTGATCCGACACTCTTGCTGCTGTTTCCAGAAGTTTTTTCATGTCATACACCCCCTACTACCATATCACGAATGAGAACATGAGGCCCTCCAAGAGCGGATTTGATATTCAACTGCCCTTTTCCGCAACCTCCCCTTTCCGAAAGCGTCAGGTCATTCCCGACAGCTACAATACTCTGCAGCGTGGTGAACAGGTTGCCCATAATATTGATATCACGAATCATCGGGCCGAGTTTTCCGTTTTTTACAATGAAACCGTACTGAGCTCCAAATGTGAAGTTCTCGCCGCTTGTCTGACCGCCTTTACCGTCAACCAGGTAGAGTCCTTCATCGAGTTCTTCGAGCAGGTTTTCAAAGCTTTTATCTCCTGGTTCGATATAGATGGTCCCCATTCTGATTATTGGTTCAAAACGCGTATCTTCAGCCACCGAATGACCTGTCACTGGCTCTCCGAAAGCTTTTGCGGTACGGCGGGAATGAAGTCTCCCGGTCAGTACACCTCTGTCCATAAGGGTAACCGGTTTCACTTCGACACCTTCATCGTCGTATTTGTAGTAACCGATCTGATTCGGGATTGTTGAATCCGCTATTATTGTAACTTGTTCCGTACCTAGACTTTCCCCGAGAGACATCTTCTTTCTCAGAGAGGGGTTATCCTCAATAATATCCGCTTCACTGAAATGTCCAAAAGCCTCATGAGTGAATACACCGGTAAGAAGAGGGCTGAGTATCACATTGTATGTACCGCCCTTAACCGGCTCTGCGTCAAGCAGCTTCCCTGCTATCCGCGCTCGTTTGATAAAATCTTCATTTCTGCCAAGAAGACGGTTATATCCGTCAGCTCCGCCAATCGAGATTCTTATGTTCTGAAGCAGGTTGTCACGTTTTGCAATAACCTCACCTGCAATATTTGTTGTCAGGATCTCTTCTGAAACAGCAGATCCTTCCGAGTTGACGTAATACTTCTCCCTGCCGATTTCACTGTATGAAATATTGGTTGTTTCAATAGAAGGCTGCTCCAGCATAAGATCGTTGTACATGCTGGTCAGAGCAAGTTTCTCATCAATTGGGATTTCCCTGGGATCTCCGTTCAGCTCAAGTGTAACTCTGTCCCGGACAATCGGTACCTGTTCAAGAGCAGATTTTCTGCCTCCTGTAGCAACTATTGTCTCGGCCCCTTCGACAGCGAGCTCCAGAGCACGGTTGACATCTTCTTCCTTTGTTACCGTGGCAGTGGAGAATCCACCATCTTTCAGGACTCTCACAACATATCCGTCAGTGCTGTTGGAACCGATCTGAATGATTTCCCTGCCGGTGAAACCTATGATGGTCTGCCTCTTGATCTCGTACCGGATATCTATAAAATCCGCTTTAACTCCCTTAATCATCGTTCTGAGTTTTTCGAGCATGAAATGCTCCTTCCAAATTAGCAGGACTAATGACAGTCGAATGAAGAATTTCCTGATTTGCGGTTGTTCTTTATTAAAGTCTTTACGCGCTGACTTCATATTTGCAACACATAAATATAGCTTATTCTTCCATCTGCGCGAGCAAATCGGAATATACAACCAGGCTGCAAACTTGACCTGTTCAATATATACAGGCATTATAACCGGAACTGTCCTGCCAAATTCATGTTACAATAGATTGACGGACTACTAATAGAACTTTTTTTTGGAGGTTCATTTATGAAAAAGCTGATGGTGATTTTTCTGCTTTTATGCTTTGTTTCCTTTTTAAACGCTGATCCTCCTTCAAGTTATGATTTACGCGATGTCTTTGGTGTAAACTATGTGACTTCCGTAAAAAGCCAGCAGGGAGGTACATGCTGGACCTTTGGAGCAATGTCAGCCATCGAGGGAAATCTGATGATTACAGGTGTCTGGACAGCAGCGGGAGAGACCGGCGAGCCTGATCTTGCTGAATATCATCTTGACTGGTGGAACGGTTTCAACCAGTTCAACAATGATGATACAGATCCTCCCACCGGCGGCGGACTTGAGGTACATGAGGGAGGTGATTACCTCGTGACTGCAGCCTATCTCACCAGAGGTGAGGGAGCCGTTAGAAACATTGACGGGCAATCCTATAACACTCCTCCCGATAGATATCTGGAAAGCTATCATTACTACTATCCAAGGTCGATCGCGTGGTACACCGCTGGACCAAACCTGGAAAATATCAATGAAATCAAGCAGGTCATTATGGATCACGGAGTCATTGGTACATGCATGTGTTACGATGGCAGCTTCATGTCAGGCTATATTCACTATCAGCCGCCAAGCAGCCCGCTTGATCCAAACCATGCCGTATCAATCATTGGCTGGGATGACGCGAAAGCGACGCAGGCTCCGTTGCCCGGCGCCTGGCTCTGCAAGAACAGTTGGGGCACCAGCTGGGGAAACAGCGGTTTCTTCTGGATATCCTATTACGAC
>DAOWJX010000134.1 GCA_030640155.1 Candidatus Aegiribacteria sp.
CTCTCCTCCAGGTGACTGCTGAAGGGGAGATCCGCACACGCCACAGAAACCTGGAGGAAGGTAAAAGGAATTCCCATCCGGTTTTGAAGGTAGCGGACCCGCCTCAGGAAAGTGCCCCGGGATATAGCCGTGGATTCGCCTGAAGTTCCTGGAAATGACTCGTCTGACGAACAATCTGGCTTCACGAAGGGCTTCTTCAACGGGAAATCCCAAAGCCAGTAAAGCCGCGCATGAAGTTGCCAGAGTACAGCCGGTTCCGTGAACATTTTCTGCTGTAATCCTGCTTCCACCAAACCAGGTTTTCTTCAGACGTGTGATAAGGACATCTTCAGGGTCTCCCTTCATGTGACCTCCTTTCACCAGCACCGCTTCAGCTCCCATCCGGAGGAGTGCTTCCCCGGCATTTTCCATATCCTGTTTACTTCTGATCTCAACGCCTGTGAGGATTTCTGCTTCATCAATATTCGGCAAGCATAATGTTGACAACGGCAGAAGCCTGCTTTTCAGCACTTCAAGCAGCTTGCTATCCGCAAGTGAGCATCCGCCACCTGCTGTCAGAACGGGATCGAATATGTAAGGAACGTTACGCAGATCACCGTTGAGAGTTTCTGCCAGAATTATGGCATTCTCCGCAGTTCCGAACATCCCTGATTTTACTGCGCTGACCGGTCCATCAGTACATATTACTCTGATCTGGGCTGCTACTTTATCGGCGGGAATTGCTTCCCAGGAAAGAACATTTCCACTGTTCTGGACTGTCAGGGCTGTAACAACCGGGCATCCATGGATACCCATCGCGGCCGCTGTCTTCAGATCGGCTGCCAATCCGGCACCACCGCTTGGATCGGTTCCTCCGGCAAGCAGCAGTACGGGGCGAACGTCTTCAGATTTCATTATACCTTCCATTCAGCAGTCTAGCCTACAAGATGTAATGGAATTATGCTTACGATTATATGTGGAACTATACATGCCGACATGTATATTTCCGAGTGCCCCATTCGCTATTCGTGTGTAGGGTAGTCAAATTGATAGCCGGCTGCACAGATTATTGTTTATCGCTAATACTTGAGAAGGTGGAAACGAACAGTGCATCTGAACATGAGAACTGTACTTGGCGGAATACTGTTGTTTCTCTTTCCTGCAGCTTTGCAGGCCTCCTTTGTTGAGCCTGAAGTAGATTCCATTATTGTCTCAGGAGATATTCCTGTATCTCAGAGCAAACTCCTTCACGGAACAGGACTTAAGCCAGGTTCTTCTCTTTTAAGGATCACGCCCGTTGGAGTGCAGAACAGCATTGTATTGAATCTGACGGCACTTGGATATCTTTCAGCAGCCGTTGATGTACAATGGCCCCTCTGGGATGATGAAACAGCAGTAGTAAGAATATCAGTAGATACAGGAATAAGAAGCCTGCTTTCCGGTCTTGTCTTTAAAGGTATTACACTCTTTTCCGCTGATTCTCTCGCAAACCTGTATCCCGGAGCCATAGGTGAACCGTTAACGCCTGGAGACACTCTTGCTTTCCGGAATGCTGTGCTGAAAAGCTACAGTGAAAGAGGTTATATCAATGCTTTATTGCATATCAACCTGCTAAGCCTCAGTGAAATCGAGGGTCGGACCGGAGCAAACACAGGTTACAGGGCGGTTGAATGTGTAGTTGATGAAAACAACCAGATTTTCCTGGGGAGTGTTACAGTGACAGGGCTGAAGACTGTCCGTGAAAAGGTTATAACCAGAGAATTGATGATATCACCCGGTGATTCTCTGAATATGGAATTGCTGCGTCAGTCTATAAGTATGATTTATCAACTGGGACTGTTTCAGGATGTTCGTTTTTCCTATCATGATTGTCCGGATGACAGCAGTATTGTAGATCTTGTTGTTTCAATGACCGAAAGCAGGTATCACAGAATCGATCTTGGTACGGGGTATGTATCTCCGTCCGCCGTATTTGGCAGTATCAGATGGCTTCATCCAAATATCATGGGAAATAATCAGAGGCTTTCAATCGGTCTTCATTACATGGAGTATTTCGGATCTATTGTAGGGCGTAAGATTGAACCGGAAATCACGTATGAGGAACCATGGTTTCTCTCGACAAGATGGAGATGGCAGCTGAAACTTGGATACCTGAATCTGTCTATACCCGGTCTTTATCAGAGGAGTTACTCGATCACTTCATCATTTGCCAGGACTATTTCAAATCACCTTAAATTCACTGCGGGATACAGTTTTGAGTACGAGACATACAGTGACAGCGCGACAGAGGAGGGAAGCACGGAAGTTGTATGGTATACAACTTCCAGCATTATTTCATCGCTGATTCATGATACCCGTTCTCCCATTTTCAATCCCCTTAGAGGACATTGGATGATGGTAGAGGGTAAACTATCCGGCAGTTTTCTCGGGGGCGCTGATTACTACAGGTTCTGTAACGAAGCCAGATTATTTATACCATTCAGTGATGATTTTGTGCTGGCCATGCGTATGAGATCCGGAATAGCGTACCCTTATGGTGATGATGTTTCAGTTCCTCCTGATGACAGGTTCTTCCTGGGAGGAGGAACAACGGTGCGTGGTTACCCTTTCAATTCACTTGGACCGAAAGATAATGACGATAACCCCATTGGTGGGCGGGTAGAAATCCTGAGTAATTTTGAAGTTAGAACGAGAATTATCGGCAATTTCGGTTTGGTCCTATTCACAGATATCGGTGGTCTCTGGAATTCCCTGGATAATATCAATCTTGAATCTACAGGTTTTGGAGTCGGAGTCGGGCTTCGATACAATACTATTTTCGGCCCGATAAGGATTGATTATGGTTTTGCTCCCACATGGAGCAATTCTGTGAAAAGAGGTAAATTTTACTTTGGTCTCGGTCATGCTTTCTAGGACAGGCTCCTGGGGTTTCAGTAGAATGAAAAGAACCGCTTTATGGGTTCGGACAACTCTTCTGGGTTTGTTTTTTCTTATCATATCATTCTACCTGCTTCTGGCATCAGGATTTCTTGGTGAGACGCTCGGTAAAGTTACCGGCATGATTGTGTCAGATGAAATTACACAGATCAGTTTCAAGGGTCTGCGTACTGATATCTTCTGGAATACGACGGCCGATTCTGTAATCGTAATTGATAATCACGGCTTAAAGATAGCTATCTGCGGTACTGAGATTCAGGGAAGCCTGCTGGACTTCCTTGCCAGCAGGCATCTCGATTATATCCTGGTTGAGAGACTGGAAATCAACCTTCCACCTGAAACAGGGGAAGCGGATTCTGTTCCGATTTCGCTGAGCGAGATTCTTGCAAATATCGATATGGGAATCGCTACAAACACGGACGGATTCATTCTGGAGTATGGAATAATCACCGATCCGTTTGGTGTTATCCTTGATTCCATGTATCTGGATGCTGTTATCATGCGGGAATCAGGCGTTTCAGTAGATATAAATTCAGCGCGAGTCGAGCTTCCAGGCTTCGGGCAGATCCGTGGGAACGGCACGCTCATACTTATTGATGGTAATGTAATTACTGAAGGGTTTACCGGGATTGCTTCTCCCGGCTCATTGTTTATTGCAGGCACACTGAGTGGTATTGAAGAAACGTTGAGTGTTGATATTTCCGGTAGAGTGACAACGGGAAACCTTGATATTCCTGTTGAACTGTCCGTTTCGGCTTATGGATCTATTTCCGGTCAGCTCGCAGATTTGCAGGCGAATCTTGCATTCAGTGATGGTGAAGCCTTTCTATTCGGCAGGAAAGCCAGATTTACTGTTGATACACTCACAGCTGATTTGCAGGGTCTTGCCGTGAATGGACTTCATCTTGCTGCTGATAACGCATCATTTGATCTTGATGGAAGTTACAATATCGCATCCAAGGAATGGGATGCATCATTTGATCTGTCAATGAGCAATACTGATATTTCAGAATATTTTGCTACACTTCCTGATACAAGAATAACCGGTTCGATTTCAGCTTCCTGTTCCGGAGACGAGTATCTGCACCTCAATGGTTCTGCAGTCATCGATCTCTCCGCTTCAAGTGTTGATATTCTGGATGTTTCCACACTTTATCTTGATGCAGCTCTTCTTGAAAACAACGTTGATTTCCATGGATCAGTCACAGCGGGAAGCGAATCAATGACGTTTTCAGGTCGGAGTTTACTGGGTCCGGGCTGGAAACCTGTATCTTGGTCTGCTGAGGTTGAAGCCTCTCTTGGATCTCTACTGTTTCTTGAGAAGTATGGAATTGACGGACTTCCGGCCATTTCAGGAGCGAATCTGGACATAAATGGAAGCGGAACAAGATTCGGTATGGACCTTGATGGTGAAATAGTTGTCTATGAATTCTCCATGAGTGACATTTACGCTGACATGGCTTCACTTCAGGGAACAGCGCATCTATCCCTGGGTAACCTGACAGCAGGTGTTTCTTTCATAGCAGATAGCCTTCGCCTCCTTTCAGACGTTTTTCATGTAACTGCCGATGTTTCCGTTGATGGGGATGATATCACCGTTGACGGTTTGACACTTACCGCTTCAAACAGCCGAATCTATACCGGAGAGATTGATGTGAATACAGGGGATATCACCAGGTTCACGGTGGAGGATCTGAGAGCTACGCATTCAAAACTCAGAGTAGTAACCGATGGAGGTCTTTCAGGGTTCGCGGAAAACGGTACTATAGTTTTGGATTCCCTGTGGGTAGATCCTCCTATTGGTGAATTCAGGATGTCGGGAATGCTAGATGACGAAAAAATGTCATTTGAGGTAGTAATCGATAACTTTGATTTTACGACATTCAGCACTTTCTCCGGTCTACCTGCGAATATGTCCGGAATAGGGAACTTCCATATATCCTATTCACAGGAACAGGAAACAAATTACATGCAAGGTTCTATTACCGGTAAGATATCAGACCCTGCATACGGTCAGTTCTCAATGGACAGCATAACGATTGAAATTTCAGCGGATGAAGGTAATTTTTCCGTTAACGGTTTGTACGCCTGGCATGATGGGGTGAGATCGGGCCTGCAGCTCAGAGCAAGCAATGTATGGAGTGGTACGGATTTCGATCTGCTTGCAGAGAAAATAGACTGGCTGGAGCTTGAGGTGAATGATATTGGTGACTGGCTTTTCTATATCCTTCCTCTCCCGATAAACACCATGGGTGCAAGCTTGTCAGCCAGAGCTGAGTACAGCAGGGCAGATGATGGAGATCCGTGTCTGGAATTTCAGGCATCTGCAAGAATAAGACGGTTGTACATTACACTTCTTGGAGTTGAGCTTCCCAACGTGAATTTCTACCTGAATTATCCGGATTCTACTGAGTGGGGGTTTAATACCCGCCTGACACTTGGAGCCGGAAGCCAGAGTTCAGGTAATTTCTCTTCTACCTGGCTGGCTGATATCAGAAGTATTTATCCATTTGAATTCGGTGATTACAGTATTTACGCAGAACTGTCCGAAATGGAGATTCCTCTGCCAGGAATTGGCGCAATTGTCGCATCAGGTGGAGTGTCCATGGATAAAAACGAATCGATTGACAGACCTGTTCTCACTGGTAAATTCACTATTCTTGAAGGTGCGATCGGAATACCTCAACCGGTATCAGCTTCGTCATCCGGAGGTTCGGGTGAGCTTCCGTTTGATCTGGAAATCGATGTAATCAGTACCGGAAAACTCTGGTTCAGAACGAGTTTTGCGAATATTGAAATGGCCGCAAAGATTAGAATATTTTCGCTTGAGCGTAAACCCACAGTGAACGGGTATATCGATGCGGTCAGGGGAAGAATAACATTACTGCAGAGAGATTTCGTGATAACAGAGGGAAGAGTACAGCTCATCCAGGGGATTCCTCCAACTGTTCATCTCAATGTTACCGCGGAAACTACTGTACGCAGCATCATGAACCGTGATGAATATCATATAACCGTTCTGATTATAGGGGATATGGACAATCCTGAAATTACTCTGACCGGCGAAGGACCGGGCGGGGAGATCGCTCAGGAAGATATTCTGACACTGCTCGCAGCCGGATTGACCTATGGTGAGATGCAGCAAATCAATTCCGCCGCACTGAGATCCGAATTCGAGACTGTAGCGCAGACAATGCTGGGGAGTCTTGTTGCGAGAAATATCAGAGAAGAGATCGGGCTGGACACTTTTGAGATATCCCCGGAACTCCTGTCTGATACAACAAGCCTGGTTCTTAACGTCGGTAAATATGTATTTCCTGATCTTTATGTCTCATACAAGGGGGACGTATTTTCGGCAAATCCTGGAAAATTCAGCGCACAGTACCTCTTCAGCTCGGGATTTTACATAGAGGGATCGACAAGATCCACAATCCATGGTGACATGGAACCCACACTGGAGATACACTACACAATCCGCTACTAAAGCGAAGTGTTCATGCTTCTAGTGATTCCATTATTGACATGATATACTTTGCAGTTATACTTGTACAGTAACTTGAACAGGTGAGGTAAAAATGAAAATTGTTACATTTACTGAAGCCAGGAACAAGCTGAAAAGTGTGCTGGATCGAGTGGTTAATGATGCTGATTGTACAGTAATAACCAGACGCGACAGCGAAGATGCTGTAGTGATGTCGTTCGATTACTACAACAGTCTTATGGAGACTATATATTTATTGAGATCTCCGGTGAATGCTGAACACCTGAGAGAATCGATCGAACAGTACAATCTTGGTCAGGTTAAGGAAAGAGAAATATCAGGTGAGTAGATGTCTGGCCTGGACTGATGCAGCCTGGTCCGATTATCTATACTGGCAAGGGCAGGACAGCAAAACGATAAAGCGCATTAACAGATTGATAAGAAACACAATGCAAACACCCTTTAAGGGCACTGGAAATCCGGAACCGCTGAAAGCGAATCTATCCGGTTTCTGGTCTCGCAGAATAGATGATACTCACAGGTTTGTGTATGGTGTATCAGAGACGCATGTCACGGTGATAGCATGCCGATATCACTATTCCACGTAAGCTAATCCGCATATCTCACCAGAGTTACTACTGCAACGGCGCATAAGACACTCGCATACTGCGTTATGCTCAATCGACCTTCCTTGAAGTATATATAATAC
>DAOWJX010000175.1 GCA_030640155.1 Candidatus Aegiribacteria sp.
CACCGGTGACGAAGCACAGATCACCACGCAGGTTACAAAAATCATCGGTGGTTACATGGATTACGATTTTGATGGTTCCATGACTACCGACATCATTCCAAGCGAAGCCGTTCTGGCCGCGCACGGCGAGAACTACCCCGGCAAATACACCCAGTGCTGCAACGAGATAGCGGCATATCCCTACAGCCTATGTGACTTAACTTTCACCAAGGTCTATCCGCCTGAAGGCGGGACTAATGCAGATGTTTCGACCGCCATCAACGACGAAATTGGAACAGTTACATACAGAGGGCATGGCAGCGAAACATCCTGGACATGGTCTGCTCCTATACAATGGAACTCCTCCGACATCGATGCCCTGACAAATACGTATATGCCGCTTGTCTTCAATATTGCATGCAACTGCGGAGAATATCAGAACTCAACTGTCTGTCTTGCAGAATCATGGCAGTGGGCGGAGCACGGCGCAAGCGGGAATGTCGCTTCGACATGTCCATCGTGGACTATTCCCAACCATGATTACATCAAGCAGATCTATATCGCTCTTTACGATACCGGTTTATTCCGCATAACCGATGCAATCAATGCCGGCGCGGTTTACATCATCAATGAATTTGGTTCGTCAGGTGTTGATAACGCCAGAATGTATCTATGGTTCGGCGATCCAGCCATGGATGTCTGGACATTTGATACCGAAGTTGCGCCGGGCGGACTTGTAATCTCCGCGCCTGCCAATCTTTTTCCCGGAAACCAGGATATAACAATCACTGTTTCCGATGGTACTTCCCCTGTGGAGGGAGCCAATGTCACGATTACTGACGGTGTTGACAATTACGGAGCAGGTATGACCTGCTACGAAGAGGGTATAACCAATTCGTCAGGTCAGGTTACAATTAACATCACAGTCCCTGCAAGCGGGACGATTCATATCGGCGCGTTCCTTCATGATTATAATTACGATCTTCACTATATTATCATCGGTACGGGAGTTGCTGAATCCTCGGGCGATGCTGATATCTTCATATTTGAACGGCCTGTTCCCAATCCGATTACAGTAAGCGCTTCTATCGGTTTCAGTATTCCGAGTTCCGGTAGTGTGGAGCTTGCCGTATATGATGTCTCAGGCCGCATGGTCGATACCATTCTTGATGGTTCGCTTGATTCGGGGAGCCACTCCATACAGTGGACTCCAGGGTCTCAAATCGCAAGCGGCGTCTACTTCATCCGTCTTACCACTGAGGACGGAACTCTGACCAGACAGGCAATGGTTATCAGGTAAGCTGATAATTTTCGCTTAAGCTGAAGGCGGGTCGATTGACCCGCCTTTTTGTATGTGTGAGAAGCACTGCTGATCCATGGTTTTCAGGCACGGTGTCAGCGGGTATAATCACATAAGATGAAAGCCGGAATCATTCACTTTTCAGGTGAGGATCACCATGGTTGACAAACCTCTACTCGAATCAGAAATTTTCTGGAAGATCCTGGATGTCACCCGCCAGCTCAGCTCTCCTGTAGAGCTGGATGAGATGCTGGTTGAGGTAGTGGACGTGGCAAGATCTGTACTTGAAGCAGACCGAGGAACTGTTTTTCTCTTTGACGAACAGACTGACGAGTTGTATGCAGAAGTCGGAACGGGTCTGGATATGCAGGAAATCCGTTTTTCTGTTGACAAAGGGATTGCGGGTCTGTGTGCTCGAACCGGTCGTATTATTAACGTTTCAGACGTATACTCTCACGACCATTTCAATCCGGACATCGATAAACAGTCCGGATACCTGACCGGATGCCTATTGAACATTCCTCTAATAGGTTTGAACAATACGCTGGTCGGCGTAATGCAGCTGGTGAACAAAATTGGTGGACATTTCGGAAAGAATGATGAACGGATTGCTGAAGTTCTGGCGTCTCAGTGTGCTGTCGCGCTACAGCGTGCACGGCTCCTGCGGGAATATATCGTCAAACAGAAACTCGAGCACGATCTGATTCTGGCCAGGATAATCCAGCGCTCACTTCTGCCGGAAGAAATGCCGAACATTCCCGGTTACGACCTGGCCGGCTGGAACGAACCCGCTGATCAAACGGGAGGTGACATCTTTGACGCCCTCAGCCTTGACGGCAGCAGGGTACTGCTTCTCCTTGCTGATGTGTGTGGTCACGGCATAGGTTCCGCGCTTTCCGTTACACAGTTCCGCGCTATGATCCGCATATCTCTTCGCCTTCAATGCGATCTGCACGATCTTCATGAACATGCCAACAACCAGCTGGTCGAAGATCTTGCGGGAGATCATTTCATCACCTCTTTCATCGGTATACTCAACACAGAAGATCATCGCATTAATTATCATGCCTGCGGCCAGGGACCTTTACTGCATTTCCATTCTGATACCGGTGAAGTAGACCAGCTTCCCGCATCAACCATTCCTATCGGCATTATGCCCTCTATTCCACTCAAGGAGCCTGATCCGATTGAAATGGCGCCGGGTGACATCTTCGCACTGATTTCCGATGGAGTCTTCGAGCAACCCGACAGCAGCAACCGGCAATTTGGAGTGGAGAGCGTAATAAGAGTAATCCTGGAAAATAGGGATCAACCGATGATAGAACTTGTAAATTACCTTCGCGAAGGTGTCCTCAATCATGCGGGAAAGCAGTCTCAGGATGATGACATGACTATAGTCCTGGTCAAGCGCATGGCTGATGTCTAGAAGTTAGTCCTTTTCTATTCAGTGATTCAGGCTTATCTATCGGGGGGTTATAGAAAGATTACTTGTCCGGAGGGGGATTTCCTTGGTCTACAGAATCGGTTTTGACAACGAGAAATACCTTGAAGAGCAATCGCGTGAGATTCTTTCAAGAGTGCAAAACTCTGACAGTCTTCTTTACCTTGAATTCGGCGGGAAGCTCATGTATGACCATCATGCTTCAAGAGTTCTTCCCGGTTACGATCCAAATGTTAAAATCCGACTTCTGGAGAAACTCCGTGACAGGGCGGAAATCATACTCTGTATCTACGCCGGAGATATCGAGAAAAGGAAGATCAGAGGAGACTTCGGTATAACATACGATGCCGATGCTCTTATGCTCATTGACGGCTTTCGCTCCAGAGGCATCAATCTCAGGGGTGTTGTAATAACGAGATTTGAAAATCAGCCATCGGCAATCTCATTCGAGAATCGTCTAAAGCGCCGGGATATAGATGTTTTCAGGCATTATTACACAAAAGGTTATCCAACCGACGTTGATCTTATCGTGAGCCCTGAAGGCTACGGAAAGAACGATTATATAGAACCCCACAAACCCCTGGTAGTTGTTACAGGACCCGGTCCGGGCAGTGGAAAGCTTGCTACATGTCTTTCGCAGCTTTACCATGATTACAGAAACGGGATTCGTTCGAATTACGCAAAATTTGAAACCTTTCCTATCTGGAACCTTCCTTTGAAGCACCCTGTCAATACCGCGTATGAAGCAGCAACTGCCGATCTGCGGGATGTCAATCTGGTGGATCCTTTTCATCTCGATGCTTACGGAAAGGTTGCCATTAACTACAATCGGGATGTTGAGGCTTTTCCTCTTCTCAAGCGCATACTGGAAAGAATTACGGGAGACAGATCCCCTTATGCTTCTCCTACTGATATGGGTGTGAACAGAGCTGGATTCGGTATTACAGATGATGGTGTTGTGAGTGAAGCAGCAAAGCAGGAAATTATAAGAAGATACTTCCGCTACAGCTGTGAATACGTAATGGGGCTGGCGGATAAGATTACCGTACAGAGAGTAGAGCTGATGATGCGAAATCTTGACCTGTCACCTTCCTGCAGATCTGTTGTGGGGCCTGCTCTCGAGAGGATGCACTCACAGGAATCCGAGGAAGGTATCGATAATGGTAAAGCTGCGGCTATCCTGCTTAAGGACGGCAGTTTTGTCACAGGCAGCAGTTCCGATCTGATGCATGCATCGGGTGCTCTTATTCTGAACGCCGTCAAGAAACTGGCTGGGATCAGCAAGAAGGTACATCTTCTCTCTCCGGCAACCATCGATTCCATCAGAGAGCTTAAGAAGGTAATGGAAATTCCTACCCTCAATCTCGACCTGGAGGAGGTTCTTATCGCCCTGAGTGTAAGTTCGGCGACTTCTGAAGCAGCAGCAAGCGCTATGAGAAAGCTTATCGAACTCAGGGGCTGTGAAGCTCATCTTACTCACATGCCCTCTCCGGGAGACGGAAACGGTTTAAGAAACCTCGGGATAAACGTCACTTCCAATCCTGCTTTCAGCAGCCGGAAACTATATCTGGGTTAAACCAGGGACTTGACCTTTGACCTCTATTTTCTGATTATTGCCCTGTCGTTTGCTGCGCTTCATTTGCGCAGCCCGTAGTAACGCATGTTACCGGACCGGAAGCGATAGAAGAATAAAATGTTCTGTTTCTCCTTCCGGTCGGTTATGCTTTGCGCTTAACCCGTACCTGGAAGGAGTTTCTGGTTTGCGAGACTATGAAACTGTAGTAATCTGGAGTGCCAGTATTCCCGAAGCTGAACTTGAAAAAGAGCACGATCGTGTTGTTGAGATCATCAAAGGGAAAAAAGGCAATTACAAAGGCTCTGACAAATGGGGCCGGCGAATGCTTGCCTATCCTATTAAAAAACAGACCGAAGGAATCTACCATTTCATAAAATGGAATGGAGAAACTGATGTCATTGGTTCAATCGACAAACATCTTAGAATTCACGAAGGTTGTATCAGATATGCAACTCTTCGCTCGGATGATGAGGGAATGACTTCGGTCAATTCGTTTGACGACTTTGACCGTGTCGACGAGGAGGTGGATGTCAGCAATGGATCTCAGGATGCCTAATATCAATAAGGTTATCATCTCCGGAAACCTGGTCAGAGACCCTGACGCAAGAATTCTTGAAAACGGAACACATCTAGCAAAGATGTCTATCGCCAATAACCAGCGTTACCGTGACAGGAACGGCGAGTGGCAGGAAAAGACCTGCTATGTAAACGTCATTGCCTGGCGAAAGACCGCTGAACTTGTCGGTGAATTCTGTCGGAAGGGCTCTCCCGTTATGGTGGAGGGCGAACTTGTCTACAATTCATGGGAAGACAGAGACGGAAACCAGAGGAGCAGGCTGGAGATAAATGCCAGAAGGATTCAATTCCTTGAGCGCAGAGGTCAGGATTCCTCTTATCAGGATCTTCCGCATGAACAGGACAAGAAGGATTCTTCAGAGGGAAGTGAACTCTCCGAGTCTAAGCCTATGGCTCCGGATGACGACATTCCGTTCTAGATGTCATGACTGTACCTCACGAAATACCTGAACTTAATTATATCATCTTCACAGGCACGGTGGAGCGTATTGAAAAACTCTCTCTTACCAGGTACAATATCTTTGTGATCAGGTTTGAAGTTGAGAATACGGTAACTTTTGCCACCGGAACCGCAGACGCAAGGAAGACATCTTCCATTCTCTCAGTTGAGGCCTGGGGTAACCTTGCAGAGGAAATAGACAGGCGGATAGAGAGCGGTTCTCTGGTTCTGGTCGAGGGCAGTCTTGTCAGCAGATCGTACGAAGACAGATCAAAGGGATTACATCACAGGATGATCGTAAAAGCATCCAGCGTTGAATCGCTGGGAGCCAGATCATGAAGACCAGCAGGAGGAACTGATTTGGTCACAAAAAAAAGAATGAAGAAAAAGAGCAGCAAATTCGGACGTAAAAAGAAGTGCCGTTTTTGCGGAAATCCACAACTGGAGATATCATACAAGAACGATAAGATGCTCCAGAGACACATCTCCGACAGAGGGAAAATCATCGCCAGAAGAGTCACCGGTAACTGTGCGAAACATCAGAGAAGAATCGCGAATGCAATCAAGGTGGCAAGATTCTTTGCCTTGCTTCCCTATGTAAGGGAACACTACAGATAAGGTCGTCTGCAGGCTCAGAAAAATGGAACAGACTTTAAAGAGGACAGGGACAGGATTTTTCGGGATCATAGCTCTGGGTATTATTTTGATTCTAATGGGCATACCTTTTGTGGGAATGACCATTATGACGATGATGCTCTCGCTTTCGAATTCCAGAATAGCATTACCGATGGCGGTTGTTACTCTTGTCGGTGTATACCTGATATCGGATTTTACAGGGGCATTGATAACCGCAACCGGTTCTGGTTTGCTTGCAGCTGGAATCAGGTCAGGAAGAAGCCTTGAGCTCTCAACCATGTTTGCTTCGGGGGCAGCAGCCATAACATCCATTTTCGGGACGATATTGATGCCCGATCAATCGCTTATATCTCAGGAAAATATGGAATCGCTGTCACGGATCTACAGATCGGCTGGTTTAAGCTCTTCTGAGATAGCGACGATCCTGAGTATTTTCCTGTACATCCTGCCATCTCTACTGGCCATATGGGCGGTTACCGGTACTATCACAGCAGCGTTCGCGGTCCGATCAGTAAATCAACGCAGGAAAGAATCATTCAAAATCATTACTCAGGGAATGGATATCCGGCTTGGCCTGTTACCCGCATGGATCCTGATAGCTTCTCTTGCAGTTAATCTTACCGGCGGAGGGCTTCCACCATTCGTTCAACAGGCAGCTGTAAACATCTCTATTTTCATGATTCTGCCGTATTCTCTGGTTGGTTTCGGTATCCTCAGGATTGCTCTGCGCAGTTTCCCCATGCTGCTTCTGGTGGCTGTCCCGCTTGCGATCATTTTCCCCCCTGCGGCGATATGCATTCTTGTACTGGTTGGTATAATGGACACATGGTTTGATTTCAGACTGCGATTGAAAAAATATTTGGAAAGGAAAACACAGGAATGAAAGTACTTTTGATGAAAAGTGTTGAAGATCTGGGCATTGGAGGTGAAGTTGTAAACGTCGCCAATGGTTACGCGAGAAATTTTCTGTTTCCAAGAAATCTGGCAATAAAAGCAACTCCTTCAGCTGTTAGATCCGCCCAGCTCTATCGCGCCAAAGCTCTTGAGGAACAGGCAGAAACCATCAATCAA
Organism: Candidatus Aegiribacteria sp.; assembly: GCA_030640155.1. Classification (GTDB taxonomy): domain Bacteria; phylum Fermentibacterota; class Fermentibacteria; order Fermentibacterales; family JCC-6; genus Aegiribacteria. Next base: position 7,019 of record DAOWJX010000175.1, read on the forward strand.
TCGGAACAGCTCGCTGAGAAGCTCAAAGGGTTCATTATTGAAATCGCTGCTTCTGCTGATGACAGCGGACATCTTTATGGAAGCATCACCGAGAAGCAGATTTCTGCCGTTCTGAAAGAGGCAGGATTTGATATAGACGCTGAACACGTCCTTCTGAGTGATCATATAAAGAAAACGGGTGAATTTCCCATTTCAGTGAAAATATATGGAGACATTCGCTCCGAAATCATCGTAAAGATTCTACCTGAAGCGGATTAGTATTCTTGCGAATCCTTGCAGTAGAAACATCGTGTGACGATTCCGCGGTTGCATTGCTTGAAGACAGCAGTGTAATCGCGGAGAGGATATACAGCCAGAGTATTCATTCGAAACATGGCGGTGTTGTCCCTGAACTCGCTTCCAGACAGCACATTGAGATACTTCCGGGTCTTGTGAAGGAGGTCCTTTCAGAATCTGGAATAAACACACTCCGGGAAATCGATGCTTTCGCGGCAACGGCGGGACCGGGTCTTGTGGGCTCCCTTCTTGTAGGACTATCCTGGACTAAAGCCGCTGCATTTGCATCCGGAAAGCAATTTCTCGGAATTAATCATCTCTCAGCTCATCTTCATACTCATTACAAAGGACCGGATTCAGTGAAATTTCCAGCAGTTGCCCTGCTGGTTTCCGGCGGACACACCTGTCTTTTCAACATAAAATCCTGGAGCCATGCAGTTCTTCTTGGTTCAACAAGAGACGATGCAGCAGGAGAAGCTTTTGACAAGTCTGCAAAACTTGCGGGTCTTGGGTACCCTGGCGGAGAGGCTCTGGAAAAGGCTGCAATCGGTGGGAACCCTGATAATATATCGCTGCCTTCTCCTCTGTCAGACCCGACTCTTCCGGAGTTCAGTTTCAGCGGTCTCAAGACAGCTGTAAGATTGCAATGGGAAAGCGGCGCTAACCTTGCGGATCTTGCGGCTTCTTTTCAGAAAGTCGTTGTTGATATCCTGGTTTCGAAATTACTTTTTCAGGCGGATCGTTCCGATGCAGCCAGCATCCTTGCCGCTGGCGGTGTTACTGCGAACAATCTGCTTAGAAATCGATTGAGAGATGAGTGTGAGAAGAGGGGAATTTCGCTCTTCCTGCCCGAAAAAAAGTATACCACGGATAACGCTGTTATGGTTGGAAGAGCTGCTTTCGCTGTCCTTAGCGAGGAACCTACCGCTCGTTCTTCCCTGTCATGTAACGCATTCTCAAGATGGTCAGGTACAATTCTTAAAGCGCTGTGCTGTACCTACAAATCCATGCTGTTATAATCATGCAGGTTCAACTCTATGGTTCAGGGAGATTATTAATGGTGGTAAGATTTGAGGGCTGATACAGCGCAGGGTATTGATATTGTAAGTATCAGCAGAATAGAGAAGGCTGTTCAGCGAAGCGGAGAAAAATTTCTCCACCGCATATTTACGCCTGATGAGCTTCTTCTTCACACTGATTACAGCTTTCTTGCAACACGTTTCGCCGCAAAGGAAGCTTTTTTCAAGGCTCTGGGGACCGGTATTTCCGGGGGGGTCCGATGGCATGATTTCGCTTTACCTCCTGAATCTGATGACATACTCAGGCCTGAAGTATCGGGAGTATCGTACGAATTGCTTGAGGGTCGCAGAGTTTTTGTCAGTGTTTCAAAAACAACGAGTACCGCAGTAGCGATAATTGTGCTTGAGGGGGGTGGAGAATCGGTATGAGATACTGGGTTACACCGAAAGAAATGACGAAATTCGATACCAGGGCCATTAAAGCTGGCACTCCTGGCGATGTTCTGATGGAGAGGGCGGGCACGTCCGCCGCTCTCGCAGCAATGTCAATGACACAACCAGACCAGGGCCCTGTCCAGGTCTGGTGCGGTCCAGGAAACAACGGAGGAGACGGACTTGTACTCGCCAGACAGTTGAAGATCAGGGGCTACGAAGTCTGCGCAGTTCTTGCAACTACTGCGGGGAAGAGCCTTTCTCATGATTGTCAGTCCAATCTTGGTCGCTTTGTTCAGTCCGGAGGTCAGGTTCTTTCTCCTTCGAAACTGAAAGGCCTGCCTGACTCTCCCGCCCTGGTTGTTGATTCCCTGCTTGGCACGGGTTTTAGTGGTAAACTGAAAGGCGTATTTGCCGAATGCACTGACATGATGAAACGTTACCAGTGCCAGATTCTCGCAATTGATACTCCTACAGGTATTAACGGCAAAACCGGTTGCGCTGATCCTCATACACCGCGAGCAGATGTTACAGTGACTTTCGCAGCACCCAAAGCGGGTTTGCTTTTCCCGCCGGGGTGTGGCTATACAGGAAATCTTCTGGTATCGGATATCGGAATAGATATCGATCACAATAAAGAGCGGATGGTTCTCGGGCTGAGTGACGCTTTTGCCCTTCTGCCTGATCGACCCGCAGACGCGCATAAGGGAACTTTTGGCAGACTTCTGCTCATCGGGGGTTCCGAGAGTATGCCCGGAGCTCCTCAACTTATGTCTCTGGGAGCTCTCCGATCCGGAGCAGGGCTTGTTTTTCTATCTGTCCCCCTTCCAGCCCATCCTTCCGTTTCCGGAAGAATTCCCGAAGTTCTCAGTTCCTACTTCCTTCCGGGGGATCCTTCTGGTTTGCCGAAGCATGATGAGTTCGACGCCATTGCCATAGGACCCGGGATGGGGAACAGCCCTGCCACTATGAAAATCGTTTCCTATATACTGCAGAATTGGAAAGTTCCTCTTGTGCTTGATGCTGACGCTCTCAATGTCCTGCACGATCCTGTGAGCCAGCTGAGTGAATACAAGGGATCTCTGTTGTTAACACCACATCCAGGAGAGCTTGCCAGAATGACGAAATGTGACGCTTCAAATATCGGGAACAGATCAGAAGCTGCCGCGAAACTTGCTGCTTCTTCGGGAGCCGCTGTGCTCCTCAAGGGGAAACCTTCCACGGTTTTCAACCCTGATGGCGAATGCTGTCTGATTCCAACCGGGAACAGTGGTCTGGCGACAGGGGGTAGCGGTGATGTTCTTACCGGCATAACATCCTCTCTCATGGCGCAGGGACTGAAACCCTTTGAAGCAGCCATGCTTGGCGCGTATGTACACGGCCTGTCAGCTGATATTGCTATTGAGCATCTTTCAGAGCGATCGCTGATTCCCTCCGACGTACTTTCGTTTACGGGCAGGGCATTCCGTACAATTGAAAATGGCAGCCATAGTGAATTACTTACGCCCGGAGGAAAATGGAGAAGTACGTATGCTTATTGACAGAACAGAAGCACTGGAACTTCTTGAGAACAATCTGGGAAACATTAACCTCATTCGTCACTGCCTTGCCTCTGAGGCCGTCCTTCGCGCAGTGGCAGAAGACAGAGGAGAAGATCCCGATCTCTGGGGAATAACCGGTCTGCTTCATGATATTGATTATGAACTCACTTCAGACGATCCTGCAAAACACGGCATAGTCGCAGCTGTGATGCTGGCTGATTATCTCCCTTTCGAATCGATTCACGCTATTCAGTCTCACAACGCCGAGCATACAGGTATAAAAAGAGACTCTGATTTCGACTATCTTCTCGCGGCGGGGGAGTCTATCACCGGGCTTATAGTCGCTGTTGCTCTTGTTTACCCGGACAGGAAACTGGCTTCCGTCAAACCAAAATCTGTTCTTAAACGGATGAACATGTCTGCCTTTGCCAGATCTGTTCCCAGAGATACCATTAGAGAATGTTCAAAGGCGGGATACGATCTTGATGTTTTTGTCGCTCTTGCGCTTGACGCTATGAAGGGCATAGCTGAAGACATAGGATTGTAGCCTGCTTAATAATACCTGCTTCTGAAATAGGTCAGCATGCTTGATACATATTCTCTGAATGAGAGCTTGTATGGGAATTCTCTCTGTTTGATACAGTAACCCTTCCATAGTTTGTCTAAAAACCCATACAGACAATCAAGAGGCAGTTTTATCAGTGTTTTCAACATGTACCGCATCGGTTTGAATTCTATACTGAGCGCGAATAACTGACGCAGTCGTTTTCTTCTATCGTTGTCAGGAAGTTTCAGAATACAATCATCAAAAAAAGAATCAGGTATATAGGCATCATCATTCAGAAGCCCCTGTTCCATGCTGAATTCACAGATTCTTGTACGTGGATAGGGCTGCATCAGTGTCGCAAAAGCGAAATCCGGTCCTATTTCATAGTTCATCCTGAGAGTGTCCAGATCATCCTCAAGTGTACCGGTGGGGATACCAAGAATATTCTGGGTTACCAGCTTGATGCCGCTTTCCTTTACAGCCCGGCAGGCATTCAGCAGTTCCGCTGTGCTGAGATCTCGATTAAGCACTTCCTTCCTCAGGCGAGGGTTGGCGGTTTCCAGCGCCATTTTCACGCTGATGCACCCCGCTTCCGCCAGCAGACCCATAATTTCATCTGTAACCAGATTGGCTCTTAGATGACAGTGAAACGGGAGAGTGATTTCAATACTGTACTTCCGACAGAATTCTCTTACCCAGTCATGGTTAAGAATGAAGATGTCATCCTGAAAAATGATCATCTGAAGCTCGGTATTTTCAACCTTCAGTTCTTTCAGTTCATCGATAACATTTCCAACTGATCTTCTTCTGCAATATTTTCCGAGACCGCTGTACATCTGTCTGAAACTTTGATTGAAACAGTAGCTGCAATCGTAGGGACATCCTCGACCGGTTATGCAGAATACAGCCTTTCTGTTCGCTCCCGGCAGCAGATTTCTATAGGGAAATGGAATTGTATCAAGATTTTCAACCAATGGAAGAATTTGGTTTTCAAGGATCTTTCCGTTCTCCCGATAGAGAAGGTTACCGACCTCTCCGATCGATCTTTTCCCATCCAGCGCCTCCAGAAATTGTGGAAACGCCGTCTCTGCTTCACCGCGCCTGGCGTAATCAAGCCATGGATTCTCGAGAAGCACCTCGGGGAAGAACGTCGGATGAGCTCCTCCCATTATCGTAAGAACGCCCGTTGCTTCTTTAAGCATTGAAACGACTTCGCCGTATTTTCTGTGGAAGCCTGTAGTGGTTCCAAACGCCAGGATGTCCGGCTTTATTTTTCGCACAGTGTCCGTAAGATCCTTCATGTTTAATGAAAGAGCACTGATTTCATGACCGAACTCACTTACAATCGATGCAAGGTAACCGATACCCAGAGGTATCGTTATGGGGTCATGAACCAGGAATAGAACCTTCATGCTGCCGGGTTTTGATCCAGAGTTAACACATCTATTATCATTCTATCCTGACAGTTGTCTTCCTTTTCTGAACGCCTCAATGTTTACGTCGAGAGCTTTTGGCGGAACTCTTTCCTCGACAGCCCTGAACCAGTAATCCTCTTTGATCGGAATAAAGGGTGATGCTGCTCCGATCAGCACCACGTTGACCACTCTGAGGTTACCGAGTTCCTCGGCTATCTCTAACGCCGGGACCATTCTGCATGGTATGTCCTGCTCTTTCATCATGGATATCACATCGGGATACACAGCGTGTCCTGTGTTGACCGTCATTGGAGTTATCTCGAGATCACATGATAAAAGAGTTCCTGAGGGTTTCAGGAAGGGTGCCCACCTCAGAGCCTCCATCTTCTCCATTGAAAGGATAAGATCAGCCGTACCTTTTTCCACCAGCGGGCTGTACACTTTCTCTCCGAACCTGACATGGCTGGAAACACTTCCACCCCTCTGGGCCATTCCGTGCACCTCGCTCTTCTTGACATCATTGCCGGCCATTCTGGCCGCTTCGCAGAGAATCTCGCTCGCAAGCAGGATTCCCTGGCCTCCTGTGCCGCATATGATCACATTTGTTATGGGTTTCATTCCAATCCCTCCATGTCCTTCGAGATAGCATCAACAGGACAGACCTGAACGCAAAGATCGCAATTAGGCCAGCAGAGAAGTTTGCTGATATCAGGTTTGTCCTCTTTCCAGCTGATAGCGGGACACCCGAGTTTCATGCAGAGTTTACACCCTATGCATTTCTCCGGATCGAGTATTGCCACACTCTTTTTCACCGGTCTGTAGCACATCACACAGGGACGTCTTGTTATTATCACTGAAAGTTCATCCCTCTCGAACTCCTCTTTGAATACTTTCTCCATCTCAGGTAAATCATGCGGATCGATTACCCTGATGTGCTTCACTCCGCAGGCCTCAACGATCTTGACAAGATCAAGCACAGGAGCGGGTTCTCCCCTTAAATTCTTCCCTGTTGTGGGGTTTTCCTGGCCGCCGGTCATTGCGGTAAGACTGTTGTCCATTATCATCACGGTCCCGGTATTCCCATTGTAGACCATGTCTACGAGTCCGGTTATTCCTGAATGTACAAAAGTTGATTCACCTATCGCAGCAACAAGTTTCCCCATTCCCTCTCTGCCAACCGCTTTTTCAATCCCGCTCAGTACTCCAATTGAAGCGCCCATGCAGATAGTTGTCTCAAGCGCGTTAAAGGGTGCCATGAGGCCTAGAGTATAGCAGCCTATATCTCCTGTGGAGCTGCCTTTCAGCTTGCTCAGGCAGTAAAAAGCGCCTCTGTGTGGGCAGCCGGGGCAAAGAGCCGGAGGTCTAGCGGGTAGTTCAGCATCGAAGTATGTGACCGCTTTTGTCGTTCCCGGATGGAGAGCTTTCCTGACTAATTCCGGATTCAGTTCTCCCTCATTTGAAATGATATCCTTGCCGATTGCGGGAATGAGGAATTTTGAACGGACTCTTTCTTCAAGGAATGGTTCTCCTTCCTCAACAAAGATCACTTTGTCGACCATACCGATAAATCTCTCTATCAAGTTCCATGGTAAAGGGTTGGACATGCCTATCTTCAGCAGGCATGCTTCCGGACAAACCTCTTTTACGTACTGGTATGAAATTCCGCTTGTAATGATGCCGACAGCGCGGTCGCCATCCTCAATCCAGTTGAGAGAGCTTTCGGAGCCCCAGGCGGAAAGGTCTTTGAGTCTTTTAACGACTCTTGAATGCATTTTCCTCGCGTTCGAGGGAATAGGTACTCTTTTAGCTATATCCGTTACATACCCCTTCACTGGAACTTCCCGGCGGGGCCCTACCTTCACGATACTCTTCGAGTGACAGATCCTGGTAGTTACTCTGATGAGAACAGGGGTATCGAAATCCTCGGATATTGAAAGCGCCTTTCCCACCATGTCCTTGGCTTCCTGGCTGTCGGAAGGTTCAAGACAGACAACTTTCGCAGCTCTCGCCATAAGACGGTTGTCCTGCTCGTTCTGACTGGAATGCATACCCGGATCATCCGCGGATATTATGACTATTCCGCCTGTTGCCCCCAGATAGCTGAGCGTAAAAAGAGGGTCGGCAGCCACATTCAA
>DAOWJX010000070.1 GCA_030640155.1 Candidatus Aegiribacteria sp.
CATTGGGCTTGTTGTAGCAGCTGTTACCGCAATTATACTGATTGCAAGAGGAGATATTAATCCATTTACTGAATGATATGTAGTATTCTGAAACTACAGGAAATTGCGCGATTTCCTGAAATATGCGGGTAGTGAGGAGAGGTCATGAAAGACGGATTCATAAAAGCGGAATGGGACAGGCTCAATAAGATCGTAATACACAGACCGGGAATTGAGATGTTTCTCGGACTGCTGGAGCCTTACGCTTCTCTGTACGAAAGGGTATTCAACCGTCAGGAGGCCACCCGGGAACACGAGTTCATGGAACACATTCTCAGGTATCATTTCGGAATTGATGTAATCAGCCTCGGACACATCATTGAGAGAGAAGCAGAGAGTAATCCGGAGATAAAGGAGAAGCTCATTGATCTGGCCAGAAGCACTGTTGATATCACTGATGATACGGAGTTAATGCAGCGAGCGAAGAGTGAATTCGAGAAGAGCCTGAAAACATTCAGTGCGCAGGATCTTTTTCAGGTCATTGTCATGCAGATAGCTCTGCATGAGAAGCAGGACCGAGGGAAGTCAGTAAGACAGATCCATCTGAACATTACCGAGCGGTCACCTCTTTCAAACCTGTACTTCATGCGGGATCAGCAGTTTACTACGGACAGCGGTCTGGTCCTATGCCGGATGGCAAAACCGTCAAGACGCTTCGAACCGCAGTTGACGAAGTTCCTATGGCAGGAAATCCTCCATGTTCCTATTATCCATGAGATGCTCGAGCCTGCCACCATCGAGGGAGGGGAGTGGATCCCGTTCGGTGAATTCGCGCTGGTGGGCATAGGAGACCGTACGAACCGTGATGCGATTAATCAGCTTCTTTCACTTAATCTCGGATATGAGGAGATAGGTGTTGTCCATCAGGCGAAACATCCGCTTGTTGCCGGTGATCAGCCGGATCCAATGATCAACATGCACCTTGATACATACTTCGAGACCGCCTCAAGCAATGTGGTTGTTGCCTGTGTTGAACTGATACAGGAAGCGAAAGTTGAGGTATACCGGAAGGACGGTCAATGCTATACGAAAACCGATACTGAACCCAACCTGTTCGATTACATCAGGGAGAAGGGTTTTTCGGTCGTGCCTATCACCGTTCTGGAGCAGATGGCCTATGCCGCGAACTTCCTGTGCATTGAGGATGGGAGAATACTGGCAGTGGATGTTGAGCGAGGGATCGACGCGGTCATGAAGAGTATCGCTTCAATCGCAACGGAGAATCCGGAGCGGTACGGGAAGCTGTATGAACAGGCAAAGAAGGACTACGACATGTTGACGAGTGAAGGGCGCTTCTTCCCGCATAAGCTGGAGCTGAGAAAGCTTGGTATCGATGCCTATCCTATAGTACTCGAAAACCTTACGGGAGGGTACGGCGCCGCGCATTGCATGACATGCGCGCTGAACAGAGGCTAGGCTGGTGTAATCCGGAATATCTGTCTACCCTTTATATATTTTATTTTTTGTTGCTTCTTCTTCTGTCAGCCAGGAGGAGTAGATTCTTTAGATCATCTTTACTGCCTGCTGCAAACCAGTTCTTATCAAACTCGGGATTTTGCGTGATTTCAGCAATAGCTGCCAGAATCTTCAAATGCAGGATTCTTTCTCCAGATGAACCTATAAGAACGAAAAGAATATGTACCACTTCATCATGAGGGAAGATAATCCCTGCTTTCGATCTCACTATAAGAGCTTTAACTTCTTTTACATCCTTCATGCAAATATGGGGGATTGCCATGCCTTTCCGCAGCACAGTGCTGGATTCCATTTCCCTTTCTATGAATTTTGCATAAATATCTTCCGGTTTTGAATGCAACTCTTCGGCCAGGAGATTTGAAATATCTTTAAAGAAATCATCCATTTCTTCAACTTTTTCCAGGTCCAGAACTAAAGAGTCTTCAATGAGTTTGTGAAATCTATCTTTCGTAAGATCATCTCTCTTAATAACGATATCCCGCAGTTCAGTAAGAAGGTTATCTGAGGTTAGATCTTTATCCCTGGATACAAGTCTTTCTAAAACATAGATCAAGGCAGAATCCTGCGTGGTTCTTCTCTTTGCATAGAACTTGTACCAGAAGAATCCTGATAAAAGAAATATCATGGTTAGAAAGACAATGAATGTACCCATTTCAATCAGAAGAAAAAGCCCTCCTAGTATCCCTAAAACCTGCATATATGGATATAGAGGAGAATGAAATTTAGGCTTATAACTAAGGATTTTACTTTCTCTGAATAATATCAGAGTTAAATTCGCAAAAATATAGAGCAGGATCAGGATACTTGAAGCCACCTTAACCAGTAATTCCAGTCTTAAGAACACGATAACCGCAACCATAAATAAACCGGTAAAGAGAATAGAAAAGTAAGGAGCATTGAACTTCAGACTTAATTTCTGGAAATTAGCAGGTAATAGTTTATCTCTACTCATTCCCAGTGGGTATCTTGAAGCAGTCATGATCCCTGAATTGGCTGTAGAAATAAATGCCAGAAATGCCCCGATGCTTATTACTATTTTCAAGGTACTTCCACCAAATACTCCTGCTCCGTCTGATATTGGAGTAAGACTATCTCCCAGAATTTCAGGATTTAAGACACCTATAGTCACAAAGATAACCAGAGCATAAAAAATAGAGGTGACGATAAGGGATAGAAACATCCCTAATGGAAGATTTTTTCCCGGGTTCTTTGTCTCCTCAGCTAAGGCAGCAACCTTAGTCAATCCTCCGTACGAAATAAAAACAAAACTTGCAGTAGCGAATACCGGTCCCAATCCCTTAGAAAACAGTGGTGTGAAGTGTTGAAGATTAACTGTTCTGGATCCCCAGAGAACATAGATTACAAGTATTCCAAGCAGCCCTATAACCAGAAATACCTGAAACCTTCCTGCTTCCTTAACCCCCAGTAGATTCAAAGCAATAAAAAATATGCAGCAGATAAGAGCAATGATCTCTATCGGGATAGGGGTTATGATGCTTAAATAAGCCCCCATTCCTATCAGAGCAAATGCTCCTTTAAAACTTAATGAAAACCAGGTTGAAAATCCTGCAACGGTTCCTAAAAGAGGACCAAACCCTCTCATAATATAGAAATAGTCTCCGCCGGCTTTTGGCATCGCGGTTGTTAATTCTGCCATGCTTAACAGGGTAGGAATACAAAATATCCCTGCAATCATGTAAGAGATGATAACTGCTGGACCCGCATGAGCAAAAGCTAATCCGGGAAGAATAAAAAGCCCCGAACTGATCATTGCTCCGGTTGCAACACAAAAAACATCCAGGATAGTGAGTTTTTTCTTTAGCTCACGTTCTAACAAAATGACTCCATCCGTCTGCACTTAATCTGACTGTTGTGGCACTTATTAATACTGCTCTTCATCTATTGTTCCAAATGGAAGTTGTATTAAGCCAGTATTTCCTTCAAAGCGATAGAATTTCCTGCCCGAAATGACAATACCGGAGGCAGTCCTGCTGTGTCAAATTCACCCGGGGCTGGTGAACACTCGGAACGGTATACCGCGTAGATCTGTCCATCGTAGCCAGGGAAGTAAATCTTTCATTCTCTATCTCGGAGAGGTCTTGCTTCCTCCAGCAGATCGAGATGCTCGAGGATGCTTCCTATCACGGAAAGTGTCAGCATCGGTTTTGGATACGACACAATCATCGATTTAAGTTCGACACTTGAAGAGGCTATTGTAGCGGTTATGTCAGTGCTGCTAATGCCTTGTCAATTTTAGCTTTTGCTGATCTATCGTATTTTTCAATCTCAGTCAGGATCTCCTGTTCACGTTTTCTTACAGGTGCAGTCCA
>DAOWJX010000204.1 GCA_030640155.1 Candidatus Aegiribacteria sp.
AGGCTTCTTTCGGATGGATCTCCTACAAGGGCAGTACCTCCACCGACAAGCAGGATAGGTCTGTGTCCCCCCATTTGAAGATGACGTGCAATCATGATTGGCACAAGGTGCCCCAGGTGAAGACTCCCTGCTGTAGGGTCAAAACCGATATAGAAACTCATTGAAGGTCCATCTAGAAGCCTGGACAGTTTCTCCTCGGCGGTCATCTGGTAAATAAGACCTCTTTGACTGAGTTTTCGCAATAGTCCCACCGGACGCTCCTTTCAAAAGAACAACTGGCATAACAGTTCTCTGGTGCTTATGTTTTCATCTGTTCGTGACACAGAACATAATACCGGAGAAGATAATGGAAACTATTGAATTTGAGCATCCTGTTGCAAGGGACATCCTGACGAACATTCGGAACCGTCATACCCGGCCTGATGAGTTCAGGAAATTAGCCTATAGATTGGGGCTTATGCTTGCCGTTGAAGCGACAAGGAATAAAGGAACTTCACCCGTTTCGGTCGAAACTCCAATGGAAGAGACACTGGGCGAAAGATGTAACAATCATCCTGTCATTATCCCTGTGCTTCGAGCCGGCCTTGGTCTTCTTCCTCCGTTCCAGGAATTGTTGCCGGATTCACCTGTTGCGTTCATAGCGATGAAACGGGATGAAAAAACCGGAAAAGCAAAATGGCTCTATGATTCAATTCAGAATGTACGAGGCAGAGATGTTCTGATCCTTGATCCCATGCTTGCAACCGGCGGAACAGCTGCAGGCGTGATCGATTATCTCATTGAAAAAGGTGTAGACGAAATTACACTGGTATGTATAGTTGCGGCTCCGGAGGGGATACACCGTCTCCAGGGATACGAGAATCTCACTATTATCACAGTATCGGTTGACAGGGAACTCGATGAGAACTGGTTCATACTGCCTGGCCTGGGTGACTTCGGTGACAGACTTTATCAGGGAAATTAATAATAACCATATGATCAGGAAGTGAAATGAAACGGCAAGGTATTTATATAGCTGGCAGTGATATGAATGCAGGAAAGACCACCTTCTCTCTGGGATTGATTTCCTGGCTGTGTGATCATCTTGATCGCGGAGCATCCTTCATGAAGCCGCTTGGTCAGAAAACAACTTTACTGGATGGAGCTTCCGTTGGCGAGGATTCCTTTCTTGTGAACACTTCATTGGGACTTAAAAGCGAGTTGAAATACGCAGCTCCCTTTGCGATGTCTGCCGGTGCTTCCGAGAAATACCTTGCGGAAGGACATCCGCTCCATATCAGCGGGAAGATACAGAAGGCTTTCAGACATCTGGGAGCAGATACCGATATGGTTGTTGTCGAGGGGACAGGGCATCCCGGTGTTGGTTCCGTATTCGGTCTGTGCAATGCAAGCGTGGCCAGTTTGCTTGACATACCGGTTCTGCTTGTTCTTGATGCCGGTATCGGAAAAACAATTGACAGATTTGCTCTCTGCAACAGTCTCTTTCATGACAGGGATATCCCTCTTCTCGGAGTTGTTATTAATCGCGTTCGGAAAAGTAAAATGGAAAAGGTGAAGAGATTTCTGGATCCATGGTTTTCCGCGAGAGGAATACGGGTATTCGGGTACATTCCGTTCGTTTCTTCCATCGCGAGACCGTCACTGAGCATGCTTGGCAAAGAACTCGATCTCGAAGCGGTTATTTCCTGGAAACCTGATCCATATATGCCTGTAGAAGGATTTATCACTGCGTTTGGCAGCATCAGAGAAATTCTCACCGATGTTATTGAGAATCCTGACAGCGTACTGCTTATCAGCGCAACAAGGCTCGAAGTTATTGACGCTCTTATAACAAGAAGACTGTCAGGTGTACTTGAGAAAGGTCCCGGCGCGATAGTGATCTGCGGTTCTTTTGCCGGACACGATTCGTATCTGGTTGAAGCATGCAGAAAACTCGATATTCCTCTGTACAGAACAATAAAAAGCGCTGGAGATTCCGCTTCAATATTGAACAGGCGAGTGTTTAAAGTTGAACCGGGAGAATCAGTCAAGATTTCCGAGATCGTGGAAACTGTTCGGGAGAATGTTGATCTTGCAGGTATTCTGGAGGCTCTTCGTTCTCCTGTGGTTGTCCCTGGAATACCGAAACAGACTGCTTTGTCCAGAGCGCGATCATGGTTTTCAAAACTTATCCGCGGGTAATGATGACCGGGGAATCCTGATATGCGCTCAAGACTGATTCTTGTGCTGTTATTCATCCTGGGAGCAGTTGCTACATTTATCTTTGGCAAGCCTCATAAGGACAAAACAGGTGATGAGTGGTTCTTTCATGAGAGTTATTCTGAGCTGACTCTCATTATCGATTCTCTTAACACGATACTTGCTGATACGATCTCTATCAGAATTGCCTGCGTGGAAGAGGACGGAACGCTTGGCGGACTCCTGTTCGCAACCGGGATCGAAGGAAGCAGATATTTAAATTGCTGCTCAATTTTCCTTGACAGTCTTGGATGGACATCCGTTCATGTGGGAGATACGATGGAAGCCGTGTATTCAAGAGGTTTGCTGTGGGAAGTAAGAGCAAGACCGAGGAGAAGTCGCGGATATTACAGTATCATCTTCGAAGGTTCTCCGGAACCTTCGAAATGGCAATGGGTTCCCGAAGAGCGCTGGACACGTCTCCGATCGGTAACCCTTGAAGTTAGAAGCTCAGTATGGGAGAGTATCGATGGAGGAGGGGTGCCCAACGATCTTACTCCTTCAGGGCACATCATCACAGCGAGAGATTCAATAAGAAAAATTGCTTTTATCAAAGAATTCGAGAATGAGCTTGCGAACAGACTGTTTGTGTACGATATAGATTTTTACCATGATGTTCAGCCAGGAGATAAGGTGTGGGTTCTTCTCGAAGAAACACGATATCCGGGTTCATCAGAAACGTCGTTTAACAGAATAATAGCAGCGAAGTACGATTTTATCCTTGGCGGGATGACAGAAGCCTTACCATTTTTCCACCAGCCTGATACATTAGCTCCAGGGGGTACTTCGATTATTCTTGATCATTACCACCGTGATGGCGCCTCCCTTAGAACGATGTTCCTGAAAATGCCTGTACCATTCGGCAGGATCAGTTCTGAGTATTCAAGCGCGCGGATGCATCCTGTTCTTGGATATACAAGAGCGCACAGGGGAATAGATTACGCGGCTCCGATGGGCACGGAGATATGCGCCGTGGGTGATGGTGTGATGTCTGTTCGCGGAGTTCTAGGTGGTTACGATAACATGGTTCGTGTTCGTCATGCCAACGGGTACGAAACAGGCTACGGACATATGAGCAGATTTGCGTCAGGCATGTCAATTGGATCCTACGTAAGGCAGGGTGACATAATCGGTTATATTGGCAGTACAGGTCTTTCAACCGGCCCTCATGTACATTTTGAGATGAAGAAAAACGGAGCGTTCGTGAACCCCGCTACGGAAATTCTTCCACCCGCAGATCCTCTTGAGGGTGACAACCTTGACACTTTCATGAAGCAGCTCCCCATACTTGAGAATGCGTGGTTCCTGATGGCTGGTAATGGAATACCGTTACCTCAGCAGGAAAGCACATCCAGCAACAACGCATCACCTTAATGAAAGATACAGAGCAGAATCCGGATGACTGGCTGATAGATGAATTTTTCTGGGATTCCGTTTTCACTGAGATGCTCACATCGCTGGCTTCGAAGGATCTGACAAGAGTCGGTGGACTGGACGCTTCAGCACGATCTTTCGCCGCGGCAGCTGCTCACAGACTGGCTGGTCCAACTCTCCTGATAACTCCTTCAGTGGCTGATTCAATGAGTATGAGAGATGATCTGAAATCAATACTGGGAAATGTGCTGTATTTCCCCGCGTATGAAACCCTTCCCTTTGAAGGAGAACCTGCGCATCCCGGCGTAATATCTGACCGGGTGGAGTGCATGGACGGCTTACTCTCCGGGAATTCTTCGACAGTAGTAGTAGCTCCCGCATCAGCTCTGGTTAAACGAATTCCCCCTCCTGAGTGCTTCTCCTGTTTCAAACTTTATAGAGGCATACGTCTATCAATCGAAAATCTCGAGAACTGGCTCCTCTCCGCAGGCTATCTGAGAGAAGAAAGTGTATGGGAACAGGCAAGATGGGCCAAACGGGGCGGTATTATTGATGTTGGAACATATGGAATGGATAATCCGATCAGACTCGAGTTCTTCGGAGACGAGCTGGAATCCATCCGCACATTTGACCAGAGATCGCAGCGAAGCATAAGGAATCTTCAGGAATGCAGATTACTCCCCGCAAGGGAAGCATTCCTGTCACCGGAACACTGGAATCTCGCTATCGAAACAGTTCCTGAAGAACATCCATTGAGTGAGAAACTCTGGACTTCAAACGGATTCCCGGGAATTGAGCATTTCCTTCCGGTATTTCTTGATCATTTATCCGGTATTCTGGATTACATACCGGATGGTGGAACTCTGGTTCTCTCAGATCCTGAATCCATCGTTGTTCATATGCGTGATTCTCTTGCTTTTCACAGGGATAACTTCATATCAGCGAAGATTCCTTTTAAGTTTGAGAAACAGTTTTTCAGATCTGATGAAATTCTGGAGAATCTGGATACTTTCAGCAGAATTCTCAGGCTTGAACCGTTTCCCCGGTCTGATGTTGATGTTTACTATAAAACCCTGCCGCAGGAAAACTTCATAGGACACAGGAATGAAATGCTCCGTCAGTTTACGAAGTGGTCTGCAGATGGATGCAGAATTGCAGTGCTTTGCGATTCTGAAGCGGAACAGGAAACCTTTGCCGAATTGCTTCCTGAAAATACTCCGGTTGATCTTAGTGTTCTATCGATATCCGAAGGCTTTCATATGCCTGAAGCGGGATTGGTAATCCTCGCTGAGAGGCGATTGCTTTCAGGAAGGCGAAGACCCGAAAGGATAAGAAAATTCAGGGGTGGAGAAGGTCTTACAGATTCAGGGGATATTTCTCCAGGAGAACTGGTTGTACACAGACGGTACGGTATCGGCAGATTCACAGGTCTGGAACAGGTGGAAACATCGGGAGTAATTCTGGACTGTCTTGCAATCGAATACCGTGACGGAGATCGGCTTCTTGTTCCTATTAATGAAATAGGTTCAGTTCAGAAATACATGGCCCCTGACAGGATTAACCTCAAGCTCGACAAGATCGGAGGAACATCATGGATAAGAAGAGTCTCCAGCGCAAGGAAAAAAGCCAGGGATATCGCAGGAAGACTGGCAATGCTGTATGCCCGCAGGAAAGCGATAAAGAGGGAGCCTTTCGGTCAACCCGGGCATCATGTTAAAGCTCTGGAGAGAAGCTTTCCGTATGAGGAAACCCCTGATCAGAGGAAAACAATCGGGAAAATAATGGGTGATTTCGAGAACAATTGCCCGATGGACAGGCTTGTATGCGGTGATGTCGGGTACGGAAAAACTGAAGTTGCAATAAGAGCTGTGTTTCGAACTGTTGATTCTGGATTCCAGGCAGCTGTACTGGTCCCGACGACAGTGCTTGCCGAGCAGCACTACTTCACATTCAGAGATAGATTGGCTGAGTTTCCCGTGAGAGTAGAAATGCTCAGCAGATTTCGAACGAAGCAGCAGCAGAAACAGATTCTTGCTGATATCGCTGTGGGGGACATTGATATTATTATAGGAACGCATAGAATTCTTCAGAAGGATATACGTTTTCACAAACTTGGATTATTGGTAACTGATGAAGAGCATCGCTTCGGAGTCAAGCAGAAGGAATATTTCCGAGAGTTGAAGGCCGGAGTCGATACTCTCTCCATGACTGCGACACCAATCCCGAGAACGCTCCATATGGCTCTGTCCGGTTTCCGGAAAATATCCATCATTGCCACACCTCCCAGAGACAGATATCCGATTCACACGGAGCTTGTGGGATTCAACGCAAGGATAATAGCAAAAGCCGTGCTTCGTGAACTGGAGAGAGATGGCCAGGTATTCTTTGTCCATAACAGGATTCAATCGATTGAGAGAATCAGGGAAAAACTGGAATCCATTCTTCCGGAAGTTTCGATTATTATCGGGCATGGACAGATGAAACCGCGGGAGCTTGAGGATGTTATGCATTCTTTCATGGAAGGTAGATACGACATCCTTCTCTGCACATCGATTATTGAATCAGGACTCGATCTTCCCCGCGTGAATACGATTTTCATTGACAATGCGCAGATGTTCGGCCTGGCCGAGCTGTACCAGCTTCGTGGAAGAGTTGGAAGGAGTCATCACCAGGCATACTGTTACCTGATTGTACCCGAGAATCAAAAATTGAAACCCGAGGCCAGGAATCGACTGGATGCTATTCGTCGTTATACAGAACTGGGATCCGGCTGGAACATCGCAATGCGGGATCTTGAAATTCGCGGAGCCGGTGAACTTCTTGGAGCATCTCAGCATGGTCAGATGATTTCGATTGGATACGCACTCTTCGAACGCCTGATAGAACAGGAGGTAAAACGGCTGAAAGGCCTGAATCTTGATTCGGATGTTACGGTAAGAGTGGAGATACCTGATGATTCGTTTATCCCCCCCGTATACATCCCGGACGTATCAGAGAGGGTGAAAATATACCGAAGTGTCTGGAGAGCGGATTCTGAAGATAAGATAGATGAGTGGATCGAATATCTCACGGACAGATTTGGAAAACCGGAGCAGCCTGTGCTTAATTGCGCTGAAAGGGCACGTCTCAATTACCTCGCCGGGAGAGCAGGAGTGGAAGAAGTTGTTATCAGCGGCTCAAAAGCTCTTCTTGTTTTCTCGCCTGGAACAGAGGTTTCAAGATCCGCTCCTGACGGTTTCCGAACATCAGTTCGGGACCGAAAGGTTTCTTGCTTTGCTGATTTCCGAACATCAGTTCGGGAC
>DAOWJX010000218.1 GCA_030640155.1 Candidatus Aegiribacteria sp.
TCCAGATCAGGACTGATACTCAGTGAAAAATTGAATGAAGGTACAATTCCAAAATCATCAGAGGTCACCGTATCATCAGCTGGAGAATCCATTATTGTGAGAAAAGTGGATAAGTTTACTTCGGCGTTAGAGGAAACCGGGAAGGTTATCAGACAACCTGGATCCCATAGGTTGAACTCCAGTGACTCCTCCCTGTAGTTGAACGTGGTGTTGAAACCCAGTGCCACATTCTCTGAAAGTCCCAGCTTCCACAGAAACCTGAAATAACCCCAGTCCATCGCTTCGTTACTTTGTGCATATTCAAACCGTAAACCGACTTCTCCCGGTATCTTCAACACGGGTACGGTTCCAATTCCGAACAAAGCCTGGAAGCCGTAGTTCCTTGTCTCTAGCTCTGAGCGTTCATCAGTATCGAAGTAAACAGAAGTATATCCTGGTACGAGCTCCGATTCACCTTTCGACATAACTCTTCCCGTATCCGGAACTGAGAATAACGGGGCTCTGCATGATATTACTATCATCGTAATCACCAGCACAAGAAGGATTTTTCTCCCTTGCATTTCTTCATCTCCAATCAACTTGCGTTAACAGCATCCAACAACCAGCAGTTAACACTACGCACCTCCGCGTACGAACAGCAGAGTCAGTTTGCAGACTATACAGATAGACACATGACGATAACTCTCGACTTTGAATACTTCTGTGTGATGCTCTTCCTGAAGCTCTCCATCTATAAGGGTTTGAACCAATCTGTCAGAAAGATCGAAGACTTGAAGAGTTGTGTGATTTGACTCGGGGATCTCAAAGGGAGAAATTGTTGTGTCCTTCAAGGTTCCATCATCAAAAGCGATAGCAGGAACTGTCAATAGTAAAATGAAAATGCAAATGAGGAACTTCATCGTACCACCACCTGTGTCTGACCAGCTTTATCTCCTCCTGGTTCTTTCGAGTCCAGAAGGAAATTGTTCTGTAGGGAACACATCAAGGTGTTACGAAACTATGTGTCTGGTATATTTCTTACCGGACTCATGCGATTATTTATCCTTAATATCTAAATATGGAATTTCCGTACGTGTGTCAATGACAGCATATTAGTGTATACTTCATTCTGTTTCCTAAGCGGTTCGAATGGATTCCTTTGGTATCCCCGATGATTCGCAGTTGGAACCCGTTCATGAACTGGATGACGAAGATCGCCGCTCTCTGGTCCGCGCGAGTCCGGGGAGACTGGATCCCGGAGTGGCAGGTCTACTGCGATTCATCTTGAAACAGAGGGAGGTTGCAGATTCAGTGAATAGTTTGTCCATGCAGCCTACACCCTATCCTGAGCTCAACAATGTCCTGGTTGAGCTGGTATCCGGCATTATGCAGATACTGGGCAGTCATTTCACTGGTGCTTACCTGCAGGGTTCGTTCGCAGTCGGGGATTTTGACGAGTGGAGCGATGTTGACTTTGTAGTCGTCCTCGAGGATGAGTTGACCTCGGAACAGGTCAATTCTCTTCAGGCATTGCACGGTCTGATTTTCCGGCTGGAATCGTATTGGGCTAAGCACCTTGAGGGATCCTACTTCCCCTCGAGTATCCTGAGGAAACCCATTACTCGTAGCAGCGAACTCTGGTACTTGGACAACGGTTCCAGCAATCTGATCAGGTCGGACCACTGCAACACAATCCTCGTTCGATGGATCATCCGGGAGAAGGGAGTTGTCCTGGCAGGTCCTCCTCCTTTGTTGCTTGTGGATCCAATAAGCACTGATATGCTCCGGAGGGAGATCTCCGGAGAGATCCTTATGTGGGGGCAGCACATCCTTGACGATCCATCACTTTACGCCAACTGCTTCTACCAGCATTACATCGTTCTGAACTTCGCCCGGATGCTGCACGATCTTCACAGAGGGTATCCAGGGTCGAAACGTGAGGGTGCGGAATGGGCCAAGTCAACACTCGATCCCAGGTGGTCGGATATTATCGATAGCACGTGGAATGGCAGACCAAAACCCGAGGAAAAAATCAGGCAGACTGCCGACCCGGCGGCTTACGATAGAACGCTTCAGTTCGTGCAATATATCATGAGTCAGTGCAGAGCTTACTAAACAATATGAAAGATGATCGTGAGAAGAGCATATGCCTTCAGGAACTTCGAAATCTACTCGTTTACTTCAACAGGAAGGAGTTGCTTAGTCTCTACTTCTCCGCCCATAATCAATCCCTAATTTATCCATCCGATTCCTGAGCGTACTTGGATTTATTCCCAGCAATTCAGCGGCAGTCTGCAAGCTTATTCTGGTGAAATGAAAGGGATTTGCGTATCCGTCTGTCCCTACAGCACATCGAGCCTTATGTGGAAGAACGGCCAACAGGTCTGCTCAATCAATACAGCTCTGTGCAAGGGATATGGAAGCTGTTCCACAGTCTGTCCCTCAGGCGCCATGGAGCAGCTGGGTTACAGTGAAGAGCAAACCCTCGAGATGGTGGATTGCTCCCTGGTAAACCTTTAGCATCTAACTTCGTCGCGGTTGAAACGGTCAATGAACCTGATTCTGAACACATTCTTAGGATAGATAACCTCCCAGAGATTAAGACTGGATGAGTTTTCACTTATCCAGCTTCAGTGGAGAGGTACGTTCTGTTATGGCATTTTCACTATATTTTCGTAAGAGTAATAGGATCGTACTTGTATACGGAGTCAATCCTGGCCTCTTCGATAGTGTCCCACTCACTATAGGCTTGTATGTCAACAGTGCTTGATGGTTCGCTCAGCCACCCGATCTTCTGGTATTTGTTCGTGTACACAGGATGACTCGTCCATCTGTAGATGCAGGTGTTGGCATCGTTATCATATTCAAGTACCTGAGATTCAAGATCATCCGTCTGACTAAAATTCCAGCTCATTGATGAGTTCTGGATAGAAAGGACGAAATCATTGCCACTCCACTCACCTTCCCACATTCCAATGATCTCGATGTCTTCTCCGTTGGTCTCTACAGGATTATCATTGTTCCCACAGGAACAAACCATCACCAGCATGATTCCCAGAACGAGCATACTTTTCGGTGCTTTCATTTTCTACCTACCTTCTGCCTAACGTTTTCTTAAGCGGGTGCAGCTTATTACGCTTCGCATAAAAGAGATTGATACTCATTTGAGATTCTATACTACACACACCAATATTACAGTGACGTCGACCGAAGCGCCAGGGTGATGTATCACTGTATCATCGGTTCTGATGCCACTGATCTTCGATAAGCGGTCGGATAGCGAGTATCCAGTTCGACAGAAAGCTGCTGCGAACAAGCCTGCATGAGTTTCACTGATACGATTATAAATTTCCTATACGAACTGGACATCTCGTTCAAAATCAGCGGGACTGGAGGCGGCTGATTTGGCCGTAGCCAGGTCAATGACCTTACTGTTGTAAAGATCCATCAGATGCTGATCGAAGGTCTGCATGCCATACTGATCCCGGCCACTGGCTATTAGATCCCTGATAGTGTCAGTCTTCTTTTCATCCTTGATGCAGGTCTGAATAGTCAGAGTAGCACGCATGATTTCAAAAACTGCAATACGCCCCTTGTTGTCAGCCCGACGCAACAGGCGTTGAGAAATGACCGACTTGATCGTTGCTGCAAGGCGCTCTCTCAGTATTTTCTGTTCACTGAGCTCAAA
>DAOWJX010000104.1 GCA_030640155.1 Candidatus Aegiribacteria sp.
AATCTGTGAGCAACTGCCATCATCCTTCTTACAACAGTCTTAAGTTGCTCTGCTGAAGAGAGCCTGACCGTACCTGAGACGCAGTCTATTACGGATGCTCAGGCGGTTCAGGAGCTGGTCCGGGGTAATAATGAATTCGCGCTGGATCTCTATGAAGAAATCTGCGACATACAGGACTCGGACAATATCTTCTTCTCTCCCTACAGTATTTCCTCAGCCCTTGGCATGACCTATGCGGGGGCAGAAGGACAGACAGCCGTTGAAATGGCCGAAGTCCTTCACTTCACGCTCCCGGTCGAAATAACCAACAGGGCTTTCAATTCATTGACTGAAATTCTGAGTTCGGGTGAGCTTGTCAGAGCGGAGTCCGGAGATCCATTTACTCTTTCAATATCCAACGGCCTCTGGATTCAAAATGGTTTCAACCTGCTGGATGAATACGTTGCAGAGGTTACAATGTATTACAGCGCAGCGGTCAGAAACCTTGATTTCATAAATGATCCTGATGGTTCTCGTGAAACCATCAACGAATGGGTTGCTGAAAGCACTCTGGACAGAATACAGAATCTGATCCCTTCTGGTGTACTGAACGATGATACCAGGGTTGTACTGACGAACGCAGTATACTTCAAAGCTTCCTGGCTGAAACCATTCCATGAGCGTGCCACATCGAACGCGCCGTTCCTCCTGACCGATGGCTCCACAATCGATGTCCCGATGATGAGCCAAACGGATTATTTCAGATACGTTTCCACTGAAGGATGCAGCACTGTTGAACTTGATTATGCCGCAGGCAATGCAAGCATGCTCATACTTCTTCCCGACGGAGACATCGAGGAATTCCAGCAGGATTTCAACTCGGATCTGCTGGAGACGATCAGAAGAAGACTTTCTTCCATTCGCGTATCCCTTTCGATGCCAAAGTTCGAATTTTCGCGAAGCATGCAGCTGAGTCAGATCCTGAGAATACTTGGAATGGAATCCGCCTTCGGAAGCGGCGCCGATTTCAGCGGGTTTACAGGAAGCCCTGACCTCTTCATCTCAGAGGTTCTGCATAAAGCCTTCGTTAAGGTTGATGAAACCGGCACTGAAGCCGCGGCTGCCACGGCAGTGGTAATGGGTATCACAGCCATACCTGAGGAACCGGTTGAAATGAACATAAACCGGCCGTTCCTGTTCTTTATAATTGACAGGGAATCCGGATGCATACTCTTCATGGGAAGGATCATGGATCCTTCAGACTGAGTAAAACCTTACGAATAATTCATCGGTTTACAACAAGTATTTTTCTTGTGACAGAAATTCCACGGCAACTCAATTTGACGAAGTACAGCCCTGCTGATACCGGCTCGCCGGAATCGCTCGCAAGATTCCAGACAGAAACATGTGAACCAGGAGTAAATTCGCTGTTCAGTCCGGCTATCCGTCTGCCATTGAGATCGTACACTGCAAGATCAACGGTTCCACTCAACTGCGGTACTAGAACATCAACACTCATCTGCGAAATAACAGGGTTTGGATATGGTATTCCCATACTTAAATCCTGCGGAATATCAGGTGAACCTTCAATTCCCACCTGCTCCAGACCTATACTGTATACCTCTCCCCCGTTTCCCATTTCTCTTGCATGAACAGCCTTGCCGGAAGCAGTTGCGAATAACCCGTCTGAATTGACACTGACGCTGAAAATAGAACCCGGTTCATCAATATCATCCAGAAGGCTGAATATCACATTACCACTGCGATCAAGTGCAGTGAATACATCCCCGTAAGTCCCATTGTACATCCCCCAGCATCCCGCAACGATAACGGATCCATCTTCATTTATATCCGTTGAAGAAACCTCATCACCATAATTCCTGTACTGCCAAAGTTCCGAAGGTGAATCCTCGTATGGCCATCCTATTGCCATCAGCATTCCTCTGTATGGGCTGAACCCCATTGTTCCACCTGTAACTGTTTCACCATCACCGCTTATAGCTACGGCTGTAACCCAATCATCACCCGTTGCGAAATAGCCGGCCATATTCCAGGAAACCCCGTCATATTCGTATACTTTGATATACCCGTAGAAATCACCTGTTACGATTCTTGAACCATCATCCGATATTTTCGCCATTGTCTGGCTGTAATTCCCAACAGGTGTGCCGACCAGGCTTCCATCGGTCATGTCATAGATCTGTACTCCGGAAGATCCGTCGTAAACGGTTACCAGAACTCTTGTACCGTTTCCGGATATATCAACACCGTTCAACTGGAATCCGGTTTCAAAAAGGGCAATTTTCCAAACTTCCAGTTCCGTTCCGGTATCCAGACAGATCAGAGAATCTCCTGCAGCATTAATGTAAACAAGATACGCGCCATCAACAGTTATATCCT
>DAOWJX010000193.1 GCA_030640155.1 Candidatus Aegiribacteria sp.
AAAACTCAAAGTGCTCGGTACCTCTTGTGAAGAAAAGGAAAACAGCACCAAAGACCACTAGAAGTACTACAAGAACAATAGTAATCTCAACAAGGCTCATTCCCTTTCGTGATTCATTTCGTTTTTTCATTTTACACCACCCTACAAAATTGTGCTGAAACTGAAGGTTTGTGCACCGGAAGCTCCAGTCCATGAGACAATACACCGCACAAGTCTCGCATTTGGATAAAGAGGATCATACACGGAGATATCGAAACACCTTGCAAAACGACCGAGGGTGTCCGGAGTGGTCAATCCAATCCCCATTGTGGTTACATCAAGTGTCCTTATCTCCTCCAATCCCTGCCTTGCCAGCTCCATTGCCTGGGTCCTGTCATCCACGATATCTGACTGTTTTATGATATTTGTGAAGAAAAAGCCAACACCAGTCAGCAGGACAGCCAGGAGGATAGCAGTGATAAGAACCTCAACAAGAGTGAAACCTCCATCTCTATGCTTTCTTACTGTTCCATTCATATTCTCCTCCAATCAGAATTCATTATTCCATTCCGTAAAATCTTCTTACAAGTTCAACACCCACATTATTTTCACAATTTACCGAAACGTTCAACTCCCGTATACTCGGAGAGATTATCGTAACAGTTTGTCGTATTCTGAATTCCATTCCACCAGTATTTTCAGTGTCAAGAAACACTCCTGCCTTCGGAAGGTCTCCGGAGTTGTACAATGAAATCTTTGAATTCGCGATAAGAAGCGCACTCCTCCTCTGTTCTATTTTTCTGCTGCCCTGAACGAAAAAATTCAGGGCAAACGCCAGTGTTCCCAGAATCAGCAGCATAACAAACGAGGCCACTACGACTTCTACAAGCGTCATGCCCTGCCTGTCAGCTTTCACCGACTCCCTCCCTTCCGGCGTAAACTCGTGAATCATCTCCATATCCATAGATGGATATCCACCACATGTTATCGAGAATCATACCTTTATTTCCCTGTGTCCTCACTCTGAGTGAAAGATGCAGTCCATTCCCGCTGAGGGGATTCATGAATATCCTTAATCCATCTTCATCAAGAGATAGAATATCGGTTCCGGATCCATCGAGATCGCATATCAGTGCTCCTTCTGAAGAGCAAAGCTCTCGAGAATGACCCTCAAAGGTTGAGGCTGTTCGAAATAACCCATCCGAAGAACCAAGTATGATCCCATGTGAAGATTCGATCCTGCCTTCCCAGTCAAGGGTGAGTATCCCGATTCCGGAGTATTCCTGAAAACCGTTCCAGAATAGCTTTCTCCAGACCACGGATTCATCACTCAGGATCCATCTTCCCGCGAGATTGAATGTTCCCTCAATCCCACCCCACGCAACGAGAGTTCCTTCCGTCAGTGTATCACGCTGAAGGCTACCTCTGAAACTCGAGAGAAACGAAAGGCTGTTCGGACCGGCCCAGACCATATCGAACGTGCCGTCCATGTCGAAATCGCCTGAGAAAACATCAACTACAGGGAATTCCGAATCCGGGGAGTCCTGAAGGTTTCCAATGTCCCCGTAGATGCCGCCGTTACTAAGGAAAACAGGAGATGTCCCGGGTTCACTGAAGGCGAAAAGAATCCTTTCAGAACCGGGCATTACAAGCTGCGCCTTGTTCTTTCCGTTTGAAATGAGCAGTGAAGGTTCATCATCGTAAATACCGGCGGAAACCAGTGATAAGCTATTCCATAGAGGTAGATTTACAGGATAGGATTCGATGGAAGCATCTTTGAACACTGTGTAAACGGTGTCTTCCTTTTCATCTCTGAATGCCGCAAAAAGCAGCGGCTCTCCATCAGCAACGATGCCGACAGCGGTCCAGACTCCCGGTTTCGGAGACAGATATGTCGGAAAGCCTTCAAGACTGCTTAAAGTAGAACTGTCGATGAGATCTATTTCAATGCGGTTTTCTGATTCACAGATTAGAAAGAGGTACTTTCCGGCTGGAAACGCTGCTCTTGTACCTGAACAGTCCCTCGCAAGTCGGACTTCTCTTAGGGGAACAACATCCGTCTTTATAAGAGTGAATGAGGTGCTCATCGGCCCAATCCTGTATTCCGGAAGGTCATTGAAATCGGATATCTGACTGTTCCTGAAATCCATGCAGAGCGCAGCAACAGCGCTTTCCTCAGTGAGTTTTGCCTGAGTTCTCTGTTCCAGAAATACCTGCTGGTCGACAATCCTGGAAATGTATCCGATTAGAAGGGCAACTGAGAGCATTACCGCAAGTGAAGCGGCAAGAGCTATAACAAGTGCCGCTCCGGAGTTTTTTCCTCTGAGTACATCGTGAACTGAAGTAGAATGCATATAGTTATTCATAACAATATCAGATAATGCATAATGCTTGCCAGAAATGTACTGATATTATTGTCTGTTTACTATCTGAAATATTATATATATACCTTGTATCAACACAGAAAGTTGCAGAGATCTGCACACAATGTGAAAGGCTTTTACACTACTTGTTAAACAGCTCCGCCTCGGTGGTCTCAATCAGATCCGCTCTTATGATTGTTCTCCTGGCATGCTTCAGACCAACATAGAATCGCTTGGAGTAAAGCTCATAATCATCTCTCAGCCTCGGTGGAGTCATATTCACTGTAATCACATT
>DAOWJX010000058.1 GCA_030640155.1 Candidatus Aegiribacteria sp.
CATCTTTACCTGTCACTTTGTTCCTTTCATTTGTTCCATATTATTATAATTATTCACATATAAATTCGCGATAATACCTGTTTCAGCTATGGCGGACATCACCTTCTCCGCAACAGCTTTCGCTCCATATTTCTTCCTGATAGCCATTATCCTGCTGCTGGGAATCATCTTCCCGAAATGTATACTGAATGGATTCCCGGTTCTTGACATTGCCTTTCCTGGATGGTCAGTTCCCCAGATGAACGCTGGAAGGATGGGAGCCCTGGAAACTGATGCTATCAGGCTGATGCCGGCCTTTCCTGGAAGAAGCCTGCCATCTCTGCTTCGTGTTCCCTCCGGAAATATAACAACTGCAATCCCATTCCTTAAATAATCCACTGCCGATCTGATAGCATTTGTATCCACTCCTGACCTGTTTACAGGAATAGTATTAAGCTGCTTAAAAATAAAATCACCGAATCTGTTCCTGAAAAGCTCATTCTTTGCCATGAATGCAATTTGCCTGGGAATCGCGAAACCAAGAACAGGCGGATCCATCTCGGAGATATGATTGCAGGCAATAATAACTCCGCCTTTCCGGGGTACTCTCTCAGATCCATAAACAGAGAATCCAAAAAGCAATCGTGAAATCAGACCTCCGTAGTATTGGATGCGGATGCGAACGGATTCTTTCATTGTATCACACCGATTCGTTCTCTGAAAAGTTCTATAACAGTAGATACCTGCTCGGTTATGGTCATCAGGGTTGAATCAAGTATGAAAGCCCCGGGCGCAATTCGGAGAGGACTGTCCGATCGGTTTCTGTCTCTGTAATCTCTTGTAAGCTGAGACCGGAGCTGTTTTCCATCATCGGCTTCATTGCCCAGCAGACTCAACTCTCTACATCTCCTTAAAACACGGATGACAACATCAGCAATGACATATATCTTCAAATCTGCATCCGGAAACACAACAGTTCCCATATCCCTGCCTTCAGCTACAGTATTGTGAGTTTTGCCGAATTTCTGCTGAAGGATTACCATCTCTCTGCGTACGGCAGATTCTGAGGACACTATACTTGCTGCGTCGCTTATTTCAGGAGTTCTTATTAAGGATGAAACATCCTCGTCATCAATAAACACAGCTCCGCTGCGTATATCAATGGAATGATTACGGATGTTTTCAGCGAGTAGAAGAGAATCATCAAGCGGTATTGAATTACGTATGGATAGAAGAACCGAAGCGCGGTACATGGCTCCGGTATCAAGATATGAATAACCAAGGACATCAGCCACCAACCGAGCGGTAGTGCTCTTCCCGGAAGCGGCCGGTCCGTCTATTGCGATTATTCTAGTCAGGCAAAGTCACACCCTTTCGTTCAAGATGGCTGCAAATATCAGAATAATTATATGATACGTCAAGAGTTAATTAAATTCAGCTAGTCCAGATCAACGGCTGCTTTCAGTTTTTCGAGTTCTTCGGCACGCAGTATCCGCCATGAGCCGCGCTCCAGTCCGTTTAGAGTTATAGGACCGTATCGAATTCTCTCCAGTCTTGAAAGATCAAGCTGGCTTTTCTCCGCAAGGCGTCTCACTTCTTTGTTTCTTCCGGTATGCAATACAATATTGATATTCTTCTTTCCAGTGATTTTCACCGACACAGGATTCGAAAATTCACCTCGACCCAGGAATACCCCTTTCCTCAGTTTTCTTATCATATCAGGTGCAGGAGGAGCTTTCAGTAATAATCTGTACTCACGCTCAACCTGCCATGATGGGTGGGTAAGTCGATGAACAAGCTCACCATCATTACTAAGAAGCAGCAGACCTCCTGTGTTTATATCCAGTCGCCCGACAGGAACAGTTCCCGGCGGCAGCCCTTTGATCAGCTGTAAGACAGATCTCTGAGAATCGGGAGATAAAGTAGTCTCATAACCACAGGGTTTGTTAAGAACAGCAGTCACAAACGCCAGGGGTTCTACTTTTCTTCCCTGACACATAACTTTGTCATCAGATGTAACCCTGAATCCCGGAATTGTGATAATTTTATCATTGACGGATACAAAACCATTCTGAATCAGCTCGTCACATTTCCGTCGTGCCGCAATACCGGATCGTGCAAGATACCTATTGAGTCTGAAATCAGCCCTATTCTTCGTCTGCTGCACCGAATAAATCCTTTTCCTCCATTTCAGAGGAGCTCATACACAACAGTTCAGCGATTTCTTCGTATCTTGGCAGATGGTCAAGATCAGTCAGGCCGAAATATTCAAGAAACATCCTGGTTGTTGAATACAGAAGTGGTCTTCCCGGAGTCTCCATCCTGCCTGAGATCCTGATCATATCTCTTTCCAGGAGCGTTCTTATGGCACTGTCACAATTCACCCCTCTTATCGATTCTATCGCCATTCTCGTGCACGGTTGACTGTATGCGATAACAGCAAGCGTTTCAAGCGCTGCTCTGGACAGCTTCCCCGGTTTCCGACCTTCGAAGAGCTGAGATACTATCGCGCCGAAGTCTTTGTCTGTAGCAAGCCTGTATCCACCCGCGACTTCGATTATTATCAGCGCGTGCTGCTGATCGAGAAATGCTTTATTGAGCCTGTCCAGCGCCTGATGGACTGATTCCTCACCACTTCCGGTATATTCACACAGTTTCTCAATACTCAATGGGGCATCTGAAGCGAAGATTAGAGCTTCAACTTCCCTGGCCAGTCTATCAAGAATCAACAGTCCACCTTTCAGTACGTTTCAGTTCAATTTCCGCGAATGGATAAGCCTGCTGAAAGGTAATCCATTCTCTTCTGATAAGTTCGAGGATTGCAATGAAGTAGGATACGATTTTCGCTCTGGATGGCTGAAGACCAACGACTGATCTGAAAGATATCAGATCACCGGTATGGAATATCTTATCAAGAGTCTGTATGCACTCTGGGACAGTCAGCAGTTTTCGCTGAATTCTCTGTGCCGGCAGTTCAATCTCGTCCTCTGAAAGGTTATCAAGAGCTCTCAGAAGATCCAGTAATGATGTCTGCCCCCGTTCGATAGAGGTATTATCGATCGACCATCTGTCACGCTCTCCGGGAGATGTGTAAATATCAGTCCAGACCTCTTCGCTTCTGTGGAGTTCTTTTGCGATTTCACGAAATGTTCTGTAGAGAATAAGCTGACGTCTGAGTTCTGCTCCAGGATCTTCTTCCTCCTCTCCATCGATTCTGTGAATCGGTAGAAGGGATTTGCTTTTCATCCTGGTTAGAGTAGCGGCCATAACCAGATACTCACTTGCAATGTCGAGATTCAGTTCATGAGCTCCTCTGATATACTCAAGATACTGATCTGCTACGTGAGCCATGGGGATATCGTAGATATCAATTTCGTCTCTTCGAATAAGATAGAGCAGAAGATCAAGCGGTCCTTCAAACGATTCGAGCTGTATACGGCAACTATTGCTCAGCATATAACTGTTTGTGCGTTAACAGACATATCCGAATTCAACCAGGTCACTCTGATTACCTGGCCAGGATTCTCTGACCTTAACCCAGAGATCTAGATACATTGGTCGCTCAAGAATCCTTGAAGCTCCCTCTGCCGCTATATCAGCTATATTCTGAAGCATCGCTCCTTTTCTGCCGATAACCAC
>DAOWJX010000174.1 GCA_030640155.1 Candidatus Aegiribacteria sp.
CCCTGTCACTATTTAATTTTGGAAAGGTAACCGCAGATGAAGGCGATGATACTGAATAGAGTCTGTGATTTGCGAGTGAATCATGAGCCTCTTGACCTTGTCGATATACCGGTTCCCGGAATCTCTGATAATGAAATCCTTCTGAAGGTATCTGTCTGCGGAGTCTGTCATACTGAACTGGATGAAATTGAGGGAAGAACACCTCCCCCACATTTTCCTGTAGTTCCAGGGCATCAGGTGGTTGGCAGGATAACCGAGGTGGGTGCTGATGTGACGAGCCATTCAATTGGTGACAGAGTGGGTATCGGCTGGATCTATTCATCGTGTGGGGTATGCGAATACTGTCTGAATGAACTTGAAAACCTTTGCCCCCAGTTCATGGCAACCGGAAGAGATGCTGATGGCGGGTATGCTGAGTATATGAAAGTGCCTGCTGCTTCGGCTTACTCAATTCCTCAGGTTTTCACTGATATTGAGGCTGCGCCACTGCTATGTGCTGGCGCGATTGGGTACAGATCCCTTAACCTGACAGAACTGGAGAATGGTCAGCGACTGGGTCTTACGGGTTTCGGGGGGTCAGGGCACCTTGTTCTTAAAATGGTTCAACACAGGTATCCGGATTCGGATGTCTACGTATTCGCACGGAATCGATCTGAGCGAAGTTTCGCACTTGAACTGGGAGCGGTCTGGGCAGGTGATACAACTGATCGATCTCCTGAGAAGCTCCACAGTATCATTGATACCACTCCTGTATGGATGCCAGTTGTGGAAGCGCTTGGAAATCTTGTTCCTGGCGGAAGGCTTGTAATCAATGCAATTCGCAAGGAGGGAGTTGACAAAGAGTATCTTCTTAAACTCGATTACATGGAGCATCTCTGGATGGAAAAAGAGATAAAGAGTGTCGCAAACGTCTGCAGGACGGACATCAGTGAGTTTCTTCAGCTTGCAGCTGAAATGGGGATCAGACCTGAAGTACAGGAATTCGAACTTGAGGACGCTTCCATCGCGCTTATGGATCTGAAAACACAGCGAATACGCGGATCAAAAGTTCTGGTAATATGTTAAATAGAGTGCCGGTCTATTTTCCTGCAGGTACATTCCCGGTCGAAACATCAAGATCACAGATGAACGCGGAGGGCTGTTGACTTATCAATTTTCAATTGGTTATCATTTCGTCTGCTTTGTTAAGTGTAACTCTCTTATATTGAAACGAATTATGAAAAGGGTTCTATGAGAATATTGCTGATATCTCCCTATCTGGATATTACATCACTGAGTACTCGGCAGCTTTCATCCTATCTCAAGGCCGGAGGACATTCCGTCAAGCAGGTTTTTCTTCCTGACCTGGAAAGTATGATTGAAAACGGTGTCGATTTTGTAGAATGTTACCCAAACGAGGTTATTGAACAGGTTGCAGAACTTGCTGACGGGTTCGATCTTCTGGGCATGTCTCTCATGACCAACTACTTTATCAAGATGACACATCTCACCCGTGGAATAAAGGAAAGAATCGATATTCCCGTTGTCTGGGGGGGGATACACCCTACGGTAGCTCCAGAGGAATGTCTGGATATCGCTGATTACGTCTGTGTCGGTGAGGGAGAAGAAGCTTTGCAGGAGCTTGCGGATAGTCTTCAGAAGGGAATCAGGCCTGCACACGTTAAGAATATCTGGTTCAGGGATGAACAGGGAGAATGCCGCAATCCGGTGCGGGAACCCATATCCGATCTTGATGAAATTCCTTTTCCGGACTACGATATTGAAGACCAGTATGTTCTTGTGGGCAGAAAAATTCTCCCTCTGAGTGAGGACATTCTGAAAGAAATGGTACGAGGCCGTATACATTTTACTGAGCCGCATCACTTGATTTACGAAACAATGTGGACTCGTGGTTGTCCTCATCATTGCACCTACTGTATCAATAGTCATTACAGGGTTCTGTACAGTGGGTTCAATGTAGTGCGACGGAGAAGCGTGGATAATCTGATTGAGGAAATCAAATCGATTCGTGAAAAATTTCCCTGGTTCAACAGGATCAACTTCATGGATGATGATTTCGCAAGCGCCAGCAATGAGCAGCTCATGCACTTCCGTGATAGATATAAGAAGGAGATCAACTGTCCCTTTTATGCTCTTCTAAGTGTTCTTTCCTCCCGCGAAGAAAAAATGTCGATCCTTTTCGACG
>DAOWJX010000200.1 GCA_030640155.1 Candidatus Aegiribacteria sp.
GGATTCCACTAGCGGTTGCTGTATCAGACATGGCGTTCCTCTCTTACAGTATATCCCGTCTGTTCTACGGCCCTGACAACCAATCCAGGATTGAAATCTCCGCTCCTGTCAATGTTGAGTAAGGCATTCCCACTCGAGGCGGATACAGTCACACTCAGAACACCTGGAAGCTCTGAAAGAGTATTCGTCACTTTCATCTCACAACTTGAGCATCTCATACCCTCAATCCGTATCTGAAATACGGAGCCAGCCTTATCATTCCGGGACAGTTTCGAAAGGTACCTGAGAATGTCCTTGAGAGCGAACCATGCAATGCCTGTAATGAGCAGAATTCCAGCGCCTGTCGTCAAAGATGAGGTTATGGAATTCATAGCATGCCCGGTGTGCTGAATTCCTGATACTGAAATATTCAGCGAATTCAGAACTCCACCCGCTGCAAGACTCACTCCAATCACAGTCAGAATATAGATCAGAAAGACCCTTGTTCCAAGCGATTTCCGCACTGCTCCCATGGTTGCTGCATTTGTTGCCGGCCCGGCCATCAGGAAAACCAGCGCGCTTCCAACGGGAAAACCGGCATAGATCAAACCCGCTGCTATGGGAACGGATGCGATTGAGCAGACGTACAGCGGAATGCCTATTGCCAGAGCGGCAAGAAGACCAAGCGGACCTCCGAGGAATGTGTAATCGGAAAGCTGACCCGGCTCGAGAAATGTGGTTATCAGAGCTGATACGATTATTCCCAGAGCAAGCCATCTGTAAATATCCCTGAATATCGTTCCAAAGAAGTAATTCCATATCCTCAGCGGTATGGAACCGGTTTCATTCTCAGCGCAACCAATTGCAGTTCCAGCATTCTCGAGTCCATTCCCTGTTTTATCCGTGATCGTACCACCGATGACTCCCGCCAGAAAAGCAGCGATAACCTTGGCAAGTGCTACAGGCCATCCAAGTACTCCCCATGTAACCGCGATGGAATCAACACCTGTCTGGGGAGTGCTGATAAGGAATGATGTGACTGCTCCTTTTGAAGCTCCGTCCCTCCGGAGCCCCAGAGCAGCTGGAAGAACACCGCACGAGCAGAGAGGGAGCGGAACACCGATAAGAGCCGCTTTCATGCTGCTCCTGAACCCCGGTAGACCCAGATGAGAGGAAATTCTGTCTTTCTTAACGAACACATGTAAAATTCCAGCAATCAGCAAACCGAATATGAGTGATGGAGCAAGCGCCAGAATTGTGCTCCATACGGCATTTATGAATTCCATTTGTCCAACCTCCATTTCACTATATTTAAATATTTGAATACTTGAATATATGAGCAAATGCTCAAATGTCAATTAACATTTGGGGTCGGGCCTCAAAACTTAGCATTCTTAACATTTGGGGTCAGGCACCGGATATTAGAATTATTGCTCCTGCTCAATAATGAGTTCTTCAATAAGATAATCCGCAGCTACCTCGCCAACCAAAGCTGCCCCGTACTCAGTCAGGTGCATGGAGTCGTAGAAAACACCCCTCGAATGCGGTATCAATGATGCAAGATCGAGATATGCCACGCCTTCCTTTTCACAGACCTCTATCAGATCATTGTTAAGAGTATTCAGTATAAGCCAGTAAGAAGCTGCGGAGAACTCGGAGTCGGTTCCACCGAACCAGTAGCTTCCACCCTTTCTCCCTCTCCAGTAATCATTGTCTTCATATAGAAGCGGCTGAGTCATGAATACCGGAGTAATATCAAATTTACGACACTCGAGAATAATGGCTTCTATTCTGTTCCTGTAATCATCCGGCTGCGGAATGAGTTCATGAAGATCATCCGGCAATTCCCTCTCGGGAGAGAGCAGCGGTTCCTCAATGAACATGGGATCAACGGCTTCAGACAGCACAGGGGCTTTATCAACGTATACTATTTTCAGTTTGTACAGCACCTGCATAAGCATGCAGTGCTTGAATATCGCCTGTCTGAGACCGGTCTCCGGCAGGCTGACATTCAGAGCATCCTCCCCTCTGAGAAACTGTCCGACATCATTTATTCCGACCAGGAACAGAGCAATGTCCGGCTTCACTTCTGAAAGTACTTCCCTGACCAGCAAAGCATGCTCAGCAGTGGAATGTCTTGGAATGCCGCAGTTACCGACCCACGTTCGCGGATGTACTTCTCTAAGCCTGTCCTGGATTATCCAGGACCATGTGAGAGAATCATCGATGTAATAGTCAGCAGTGGTGCTTCCTCCCACGGTTACAATTGTAAACCATTCATCCCAGTCTGCAGGTGGATCCTCTCCTCTCATACCCCATGCATTCGTGGTCCAGATACCTCCAGGGGTTATACCTGGAAGATTAACCTCCAGCTCCACCCTCCGATAAGGTCGAAGACCGAATCTGGGATTGAAAATACTCGGGGGCATCAGTTTTCTGAGTACGAATTCCGAGATCAGTAAAGCTGTCAGAAGGGCAACCATCATGATAACCGTTCCGAGAATTGTTGATCTCCGTCGTTTTTCCGTGTAACTTCCAATGATCAGAAGAACCGAACTGACAGTTAGAAGAACAACTCCGAAGGTGAATGATGTTCTCTGAAGGAGTGGGATCGGAAAAAGAAACCACAACACGAAGAAAAGGGGAAGGAAAACGACCAGCAGCAATGAAGGCAGGAAATCAGGACAGCTGGAAAGCCGGACATTACCCGACTCAATAACTCCCTTTGACCCAACCAGAAAGCGGATAACAAAACCACATGCAACAAGCAGAATAACAGATATAAGCGAAACTGGAACTGACCACCGTCCGAGAACGACTCCATTCCAGCTTGTTGATGTCAGGAAGGTAAACAGCATCATCATTAAAGCAGCGAGAATGACTGCAAGGATGATTCTTGTTTTCAGATAGTCAGATCTTATGGTTGGCTCCTGTATGTTCAAGAGGATATTTATTCTCATTATTCTGGATCGTTCCAGGAACGCAGCAACGCCCCCATCCAGCCTTGATTCCCTGCCTGAAGTAACAATACCGGGATCAGTTTTACACTGTCAATGCATAGAATTCCGGATAAGTAGTTTTCTTCCCGGCTTCACGTTCGCACCAGGAACGGATTACCTGATCACCGTATCCAATAGATCAGACCGGTTACTCCCCGGATTCAGTTGATGACAGCCACTCCAGCGCCGCTTCAAGTACCTCATTATGGCCTGTCTGCAAGCCCTCGATAGTCGGTCTGACGAATACATCAGGCTGAATTCCCACTCTTTGCGTTTCGCTTCCGTCAGGATAGTAAACCCCAATTCCGGAGAATCTGGTTCTAACGCCCCCCGGGAACTTGACAAATACCACATCGCCATCCGCCCCATCACTCGGGCTGCCGAATACCCGGACCTGAGGCGCAAGCCTCCAGGCCATAGCCGTGAACTCAGCCTGACTTACGGAACCTTCATCAATAAGGATAGCGATTTTGCCTTCATAGGATGAATCTCCTCCTCCAGCGGTAACAGGCTCTTTCCAGATGAAAGTTCCTGGATTACTGTAATCGGGATATGTGAATCGGACAAATGCTGTATCGAAAGGCAGGATGAAATCGGCCACAGCGTATATCACGAAGTCTTTCGGGTAATCGCGCAGATCCAGTATCAACGCGTTCGTGCGCTGGAATTCCTCCATCATCCCTTCGACATCACCTCTTGTGAGTAAACCGACGTAAACATAACCAGTTTCATCATCCAGAAGTGTATATGAGCTATCACCTGCCGCAGGCTGATCAGCCATGTCCATATCCAGATCATCTTCTTCCATTCTCGACATAGTGATAATCAGTGTATCACAACCCCTCTGAACGCTGAGATTTACAGTCCCGGTGTTGCCCCGCAGCAATTTTCTGCCGAGTCTCTCGTAGAGCGAGCCCTCCGTTGAGGCGCTTATATACGGGTACAGTTCTTCAACGCGCTCTGAGATCGGTCGATCTTCAATGGCCGTTATTACATCACCGATTTTGATTCCTGCCAAGAGGGCGGACTCATGGGTGAATCCATCAACAACCCATTGGTTTTCTACATACGCAAGTCGGATGGGAGTGAAGAAACTACCGAAGAATTCCCGCAAGGCGTCCGGTTCGTCCAGAATTTTCGCATGAGAATCACCGACACTGACTATAAGCTGCTGAAGCGCGAGTTGATAGGAAAGAGGACCATCAGCTGCTATGAAGGCAGGGATATATTCCCTGAGTATATCGTTCCAGTCTCCATCTATTGCGTAACGGTACGGGAAGTAGTACTCGATGATTCCCCAGTATCTGTACAGGGCCAGTAACCGGAATCCTGTATCCGGGATGGTCATATTCTCGTACCCGCATTCGTTGAAGTTGGAATAGGGCGTTCCTCTCACATAGTAGTTTTCCTCCTGAAAACGCCCCTCGTAACTATTTAAAAGCGCAGCTGCAAGCTCCGGACCGACTTCAGGTCCGGTGATCCAATCAAGATCCGGACTCAGACGGATCTCATCAGGTGAGGGCAACGAGCATACACGGACAGAGACAGGCTCAAGACCCTCTATAAGATCCAGGAGTGACTGTTGTCTCTCAGCTTCTGTGTCGGCATCCATTACTGAGGGAAGAATCCGCATGACGGCATAATCCCAGTTTACATCCCCCCTGCCTATCTGTGGATGGTGGTATTTCAGGAAGGACCACACTTTCCCCAGAAGAAACAGTGATTCAAGCTGGAAGTCATTGATTTCGGTAAATTCAATACCCGATCCCAGGTCGAATTCATGGTCCAGTTCCGCACCGGGCAGGATACGCGGCAAGGCTTCGTTAAAGGGTTTACCATCCAGCAGTAGTTCCAGATCATCGACCCATACCGTTCCGGTTCCATATAGAAACATACCCAGTTCCAATTCGTAACCGAAGCGATTGTTCTCTATACTTACCTCTAACTGATTCCATTCCGTATATCCTTGCAGGTTGTCCAGGTACATGTTAGCGTTGGACACCGGGTTACCTTGCTTATCGTAAAGGACCAGATACAGGCCTACATAGCAGTCTTCTCCCACATCTCTTGTGCGAAGCCAGCCACTCAGTGTGATTGCTTCTTCTTCAAAAATGAAAGGGATGTATCCACAGGTAAAACCGTAGTCTTCCACCGGTTCTATGTCTATGTAGTCTATTCTGAAAGAACGTTCCCCACTAAAGGCCACCAGTGAATCACAGCACCCTGAGTAACCCGGACCTTCAAATATCCAGTAGAGCGGTATCAGGCAGTCATCATCCATCATCTCAAAACCCATATTGTCCAGAACAGTCGCGTGAACCTGTTCAGCACTGACCCGCGTAACTATCAGAATAGCACTCAGCATTGTGAGTATCCATATTCTATGTAATCCAGCAAACATTAATTACCTCTCTATCTTCGACGACTGAAACAGATCTTCATCGTATTAAATTCAGCGACAGTATAATCAAATATGACAGTCAGCCTAGTATCTTCGCCTGAAGGCGATTGGTTTCACTCATTCCCGACAGAGACACAAAATACTACTGGAAGTAAAATATGCAAAACCTTCCATTATCTGGCGTATCCTGGAACACGTGGAGCTATAAAAAGATCAGTAGGTGCCACCCGAGCCACGGAAAATGATCTTCGAGCCCATTCGCAGGCTACGCTCCCAGTGTAGATAAAGTCTCTGAAATATAGATGTTAAGTAATCTGCATCCATGCTTAAGGTGCTTATCCAGTGTTGACAGGACAGGATTGGTCACAGTATTATTAATTAAAGCAGAGATTATGGCTGGATAGCATCCGCCTTGACGCCATTCAAGACTGCATTACCGGTGGCGCGGAAACAGGTTTCTTATCGCTCAGCTTTGGAGCAGAATGAAAGATCAAAAAAAAACCGAAGTTCAACTTATTACTGAATTAAAGGAAATGCGTCAGCGGGTTTCTGTATTGGAAAATTGTGAAAACCTGAACCGGCTTCTGCACACTATTCGCAATGTAAACAAACTTATTACTAAAGAAAAAGATCGTGACAGGTTATGCGAAAGAGCCTGTGAAATCCTTATTGAAACACGTGGTTATTTTAACGCATGGATCGTGCTTTTAGATGAACAGGGAAAATATCTTGGCTTTGCGGAATCCGGATTAGGCAAAGACTTTACTCTGATGAGAAAGTTACTGGAACAGGGAAAATTAGCAGAGTGTGCAAAGAATGTGCTGAAACAAAAAGAATTAGTCATTATAGAGGACCCAATAAAAGAATGCACAGATTGTCCGCTTTCCACAAACTATGTCGGACGGGGAGCTTATACGATTTGTCTTGCGTATAGTGACAGAATTTATGGATTACTTTCAGTATCCATTCCTAAAGAATTTGTTCAGGACAAAAAAGAGAAGGAAATGTTCTGTGAAGTTGCCGGAGATATTGCCTGTGCAATTCATGATATCGAAGTCAGTATCGAGCACAGGCAGATGCACGAGGCACTGAGGGAGAGCGAAAAAATATTCAAAGCAATCATTGATAATATAGGAGAGGGAATTGGCCTGGTTGATGATAAGGAGAATTTTACCTTAGTAAATCCTGTGGCTCATGAAATATTCGGTGTTCCTGAAGGAACTCTGTTGGGCAGAAACCTGAAAGATTTTGTGGACCCTAAAACTTTTGAAGATATCCTGGCTCAAACGAAGCATCGTCAATTGGGAATTGTAACGAAATACGAAATTCAGATCATACATCCTGATGGAAACAAACGGGATTTGCTGGTCACGGGTGCGCCGAAAAAGGACAGTAATGGGAATATCACAGGAACCTATGGTATATTTCGTGACATTACAGAGCAAAAACGGAGTGAGGAAGAAAAAGACAGACTGGAAATACAGCTCCGTCGCTCACAAAAGATGGAAGCCATTGGTACGCTGGCCGGTGGCATTGCTCACGATTTTAACAATATCTTAACTCCGATTATGGTGTATGCTGATCTGGCGATATTGAGCTTATCGCTAACCGATCCATTAGTTAGCGATTTGAAGCAGATACTAAAAGGAGCGTTTCGAGCTAAAGAGCTTGTCCAGCAGATCTTAACCTTCAGCCGCCAGATTGAACAGGAACGCAAGCCAATAAGGCTGGGTATACTTGTAGAAGAAGTAATTCAATTTATGCGGTCATTAATACCCAACACAATTGAAATACGTCAACGAATTGACTCTTCCTGCGATACAATTATGGCTGATGCATCGCAAATTCATCAAGTTATAGTTAATTTATGTACCAATTCATATCATTCAATGGAAGATATGGGTGGGATCCTTACTATCGAATTGAAACAAGTTAAAGTTGACGCTGAGATCGTTGAGTTTCATCCACATCTTGAGGAAAAAGAATATGTCCGATTGACAGTGAGTGATACGGGAATCGGAATGAATGACTCCACTAAAGAGCGTAGTTTTGATCCATTTTTTACAACAAAGTCAGTTGACAAAGGTAACGGACTTGGACTTTCGGTGGTTCATGGTATTGTTCGCAGTCATCATGGTGATATCATAGTTAATAGTGAACTGGGAGAGGGCTCGTCATTTCATGTGTATCTTCCACTGTATACCGCAACACCAGCCCAGAAGCATTAACATCTTTCCTTAAGCAACCTGGTGACATATCCGGATGAAGGGTTTATTTCTCCCACCGATTTACCTTTGGTGCGAAATTGCAGTATACTACCATTTGATGATGTTTTTTCATGAGGTACCGTTAACACGACATAATGCAAAGGGGTCTATGGAATGAAATACTTACTCGTTCTTCTTATTCTGTCCATCGGAGTGTTCGCGCAGGACGCAGATACACAAGCTGAAGAAAATGCAGCAGAGGAAACCACTTCAGAGGTTCTGGTGCCTGATGAGGAAAGTACCTCAGATGTACAGGAATTTAATACAGTACATGGTTCCACGGCCAATATCTCACCGTTCTTTCGTGTGGGGGCAGGCATCGGTCTTCAAATACATCAGGGAGGAACATGGAACCGAGACGGGTCTCAAACCCAGTGGCACGGTGGCGAGTGGGAGGGTTTCAACGCAGGTGTGACGAACCTGTCATTGGGAATTCTTGTAAGATCAGTAGATTGTGCATTCACACTGGACAATACAACCGCATGGTTCAACACTCAGGGTTTCTGGGGTGATGATCCTCTTGCAGCCAGTTCAGTGACGGCTCTCATGGCGACATGGTACCCGTCCGAAGCCTGGTCGGTAGGTGGAGGATTCGGCCTTCTCCTGCTTGGAACACCATTCAACGAATACGGCACTCTTTCAGGTCCCGCAGGTATGGCCAGTTTCGGTAGAAGGATCGCAGAAGATGTTTTCATTGAGGGAAGGCTGTTCATGGGGATGATCCGGCAGGATCACAGTGAGATATCCGATGCCGGACTTATTATTGGAGCCAACGTAATCGTAAATGCCGATATGATATTCTGATATATAGGGGGCAGGTCCAAGATATTAGCATTATGTGTTATTTATATACAGCTTAATCAATATCCTGATTTCGGACAACCTCGTAGTCGGTGATTATACGGCTTCCCCTTAAGAAGTCTTTCGATTTGCTCAAGTGTACGATTTCCTCCACCTTCTTCCTCATATTCGCCAGAATGTCAAGCATTTCGTCTACCGTTTTCTCGGGAAACTCCCGCTCCAGGATATCTCTCTTGAAAACAGTAATTAATTCAGGGTCTGAGTCATTCCGTAAACCGCTGAGAGCATAGTATTTAATATGGAATCTATAGGTTTCCAGTGCTTTCTTTCTGTGTTCCTCTGTCAGAAAATTCTTTCCAAGACCTGGGATATCCTTTTCCGTGTATAACTCACCGCCATCCATTCCGGACAGTCTTTTCTCAGCATCGATCAGCATATCGATGATATCAGGCCGGAAAACTTCGGTACTTCCATCCCAGTGTTTCGCACGATTTCTCGAAGAGTACTTCTCTTCATTCCGAAATACGGCGAAGAGATTGTCGGAAAGAACCCATGCCGGTATTATCTGATTGAAAGCAGGCGGAATACCATCAACTCTCGTGAATGGCTCACATATGAGGGAAAATGGGAACTCCACTCTCTGTGGAAGCGTAGTAACTCCGGTGGCTATTATGCTGAACGGAGCTCTTGAGAAGTCAGATGGGAATTTGATAGAACAGCTGAGTCCGAAGAACATGCCCTCTCCCGGTCTGATTTCCTGGTCAGGAAGTCTTGAAGTATGGTTGCTTCCAACATTCGCCCCGTACCCGATATTACCTTTTCCCTCAGGCCATCTCGCAGCGATCAGAAGGGATTGATGATGAGCCGCTGTAAAAGGTCCTGCAAGTGAAGCTGTGATCTCACCCTCAGCAAGAACGGAGTTGGGGCCAAGGAAAGATGCTGTGAGTTTACCGTGTTTTTCTACCGTAGAAGCTTCTCCTACTATGGATCGCTCAACGATTGCCATAGAATCAACTACCGCATTCCATTTGATGATTGAATCACGGACAAGCGCTCCATCCGAAACAGTTGATGCTTCATTCTCTCCGCCCAGAAGAGTGCTGTTCCTCACCGCGCAGGCATTCGCTATGGACACATTCACGCCGATAAAGCAATTCTCTACAACAGGAGTATCGAGTATTCTACTTCCTCTTTCAATTATACCGACCATTCTTGATCTCTGCTTCTTTAGAAATCCATCGAGATGCAAATGGTATTCTGCGAGATTCTCCCTCTGACGGTCTCCACCGGAGAGTTCCCCTGCAAGATCAGTGCTGAGAAAGGGAAATGAGCGTACATTCCTTTCTCCCGTTTCAACTCCAAGTTCCAGATCAGCGCCGAGACCACACATTGAACCGGGACTGTAAACTACTCGCCCGCAGTTCTCTATTGTTACGCCTTCATGTATTCGAAGGTTTTGAAGCAGATCAACTGATAGGATCCTGCATCCTGGTTGAATCTCCACATCCTGAAGCATAGAGCCGCGAAGTTGTGGAATCAGGATGGTATTTCCATTCTTCAGTGAAAGCAGAGCAAGCCGGACATTTCCTTCAAATCTGCAATTGGAGACAGAAAAGAGTTCAGTTTCAGGAGAGATGCGCACTTTCGACCAGTCACTGCTCCTGTTACCATTCTTCTCAAGAAGATTCACCTGTGAATCAGCAAGCGGAATCCAGGTCTTCTGAATTGTGTCAGGTCGAAAAAGCTCATCTGAAGCAAGTTTAAATAACTCACTCAACCTGTCGCTGATATCCATGGACGAAGACATACACTTTCCCTTCAATTAAGGAATTCCAGTACAGATTTGAAAAATATCCAGAACCGCTGAAGCGATGAAATACTGACCTTCTCCCCTGGAATATGAACATCCCTTATATCCGGCCCCATGGAAATCATCTCCATTCCGGCAATCCTGTCACCAATAATCCCGCATTCCAGACCAGCATGAATTGTTTCAATAACTGGTTCATTGCCGGTAACTTCCCTGTAGATATCTGCTATTTTAGTCAGCAGTGCGGAATTTGAATCCGGTATCCATCCGGGATAGGCGGAACCTGCCCTGAAATCACATCCAGCAAGCTCAGCAGTCGCAGCAGCTCTGGCGGCAAGTGCCTGTTTGGCGCTGTTCACAGGGCTTCTTGCTGCGAATTCAAGAATGAATTCATCCTCTTTCATTGAGGCGATAGCCATGTTAACAGAGGTTTCAACAAGTCCTGGAACCACTCCACTCATTTTTTCAACTCCGTGAGGCATCGAGAGAAGAAGGTTTACTATCCTGATAGAGTCCCTCTGTGAAACCGGTTTTCTATCTGTTGAGGTAGAGTTAAAAGTAATCTCAATACCCTCTTCAATACCTTCAAACTCTCTCTCCAGTTCCATGGTTGCCCTTTGAATTAATTCCCTGACAGCATCAACAGACTGTTTTTGAATTGAGATAAGAGCTACCGCTGTTCTCGGAATAGCATTCCTTTTTGATCCGCCTTCTATATCGGCTATCAGACAATTATGGTGACT
Source organism: Candidatus Aegiribacteria sp. (assembly GCA_030640155.1). Classification (GTDB taxonomy): domain Bacteria; phylum Fermentibacterota; class Fermentibacteria; order Fermentibacterales; family JCC-6; genus Aegiribacteria. The sequence continues at coordinate 11,001 of DAOWJX010000200.1, forward strand.
GCAGATCTTATGGAGAATTCTGCCAAGAAACCGTATTGCGTTGCCCCGATTTTTACTGATCTCCATTCCGGAGTGACCACCTTTAAGCCCGGTGATTTCAAGCCGATAGTATTCCGCGGACGCATCCATCCGCTCGAAGTTCATGGACACGGTGAAATCAAGCCCACCGGCACAGCCAATTGTAAAAACGCCTTCGTCTTCAGAATCAAGATTGATAAGACGCTTTGATGTAATCCATTCGGAATCCAGATGAGCAGCACCAGTAAGACCTCTTTCCTCATCTGTTGTAAAGAGACACTCCAGAAAAGGATGTGAAATGTCATCAGAGTCGAGAACTGCAAGCATCAACGCTACACCGATTCCATTATCAGCCCCAAGAGTAGTCTTTTTTGAAGTGACCCAGTCTCCGTCAATTTCTGGAACAATGGGATCGCTGATAAAATTGTGTGAGCTGTCATCAGTTTTCTCAGGGACTATATCCACATGAGCCTGCAGAACGAGTGATGGATGAGAAGCCGCATTCCCCCTGCCGGGTGAAGTTATCAGAACATTGTTAACATCGTCCCGTTTCACCGGAAGATTCCTTTTTCCTGCAAAGTCAACAAGAAAATCAGTTATCTCTTTTTCACTGCCTGAAGGTCTGGGGATTCGGGATATTTCCTCAAACCAGAACCATATATCTCCTGGCTCAATCTCTGAAAGTACTCGCATAGGGTAGATCCTCTCCGCTTCTCAGAAAACTATTCATAAAATAACTGAAAAATATCCCTCCTGCATCTATGTTCGGTCCATCAGCTTGAATTGTGTCAAGATCGATCCCGTTCTCTTCAAGGAGTCTTCTCTCCTTAAAGAAAAGATCATTTCCATCCTTCCTTATGAATTCAGGATGAAATTGCAGGCTGAGAATTCTCCTGGCTCTATCTATGAAGCCCTGAATTTCAGTGTGTCTGCTGGTTGCAATTATTTCAGCGCCGGACGGCAGAACAACAACCTCATCAAAATGAAACTGAAAAACCCTCGAAATCGATCTCACACCCGGGATATTCAATCCAGTTCCTGTTATTTCAACATTCCTCCAACCCGCTTCAAGTCCATTCAAACATTTCCTTACGGATAATGGGCCGACCAGAACCCTGCAGAACAGCTGATGACCGTAACAGACACCCATTTGCGGTATTCTGTTCTCCATGCAATAAAGAATCACCCTTTCAGCCTTTGAATAGAATTCAGCATCAGAACAAATAGACAGGCTCGAACCGGTATGCATCACATGTGTAAATACATCAATATCAGGGATATCTTCGCCTGAGTAAACGAATACAGTTGTTGATTCACATTCATCCGGAAGCCAGCGCCTGAAAAGAGGACCTTCAGAACGGTCTACCGAATAATCTAGAATAAGCACATGTGGATGATGAATCATATCCGTTCCATTCTGGAATCAGGTGTTCTCAATAACGATCTTATGGTTCATCTGAACACTGCATCGAAATATGGCTGATACACCACAATACCTGTCCTGAGAAAGAGATACAGCCCTTTCAATTTTCTTCTCCGGTAGTTTATTCCCCCTGAAGAGGTACTCAATGTTTATGAATTTGAAAACTCTGGGATGATCCTCAGTATACTCGCATCTGGCACTGACAGCGAGAGTATAGTTCTCAACCTTCATCTTTTTAAGAATGGACACAACATCCATTCCGGTGCAGCCGATCAGCGCTGTTAGAAGAAGGTTTTTAGGCCTCGGACCTCTATCTTCCCCGCCGAATTCCTCAGAGCCATCAATAATGAACTCGTGACCGTCCTGTTCAACGGAGAATGCAAGTCCTCCAAGCCACATAGCAGTGCTTAAAGCCATTGATTCCTCCCTGTA
>DAOWJX010000111.1 GCA_030640155.1 Candidatus Aegiribacteria sp.
ATTCATGCATCACAGAATGGGGAATGTTGATTTCGACTTCAGAAGAGACAGTAATCACCGGATACTGAAGAAGATGAAGAGCCTCGGGTACATTCCGAAGTCAAACGATTCGAAGATAGCTTTTGTACTGGCCGCATGCAGTGTTCTTGGTGCGGTTGCGGCGGTAATTCTTGCGTTCCATATCCCGAAAGTCTATCTGAGAACAATTATTGGATCCATAGTACTTATTATGGGAATTCTGATTCTTATAAGGAGAAATGCCGTTCACAGGTTCTCCTGGAAAAAAATACTTGGTCTCGGAGTTGTTGCCGCCTTCAATAAAGGGCTCTCCGGGGGAGGATACGGTCCCCTTGTCACATCAGGGCAGATTCTGTCGGGAGTTAAGAGTAAAAGTTCTATAGCAATAACATCTTTTGCGGAAAGTTTTACATGTCTTGTCGGTGTGACTGCTTATCTTATTCTGGGGGCTGATATCAACTGGAGCATTGCTCTGCCGCTTGTTATCGGCTCGTTCATATCGGTTCCATTCTGTGCATGGACAGTAAAGAAAATAAGAATCAGCAATTTCACTGCAATTGTGGGTATAGCGACGATGGCACTGGGGCTGTTCACTCTGTACAAGGTAGTGTTTTTCAGTTAATATTGAATGCGGGGACACGCAGCAGAGCCTGCATGTCCCTGATGTTGTCAGGCTTCTGTATTCACAACTCTGACAGAAAGCCTCTGACCTTCGCTCCAGCTGATTGATTCCGCTCTTGTAACATTCAGAAGATCATCTTCGAAGGTTTTCAGTTCAATCAGGTCTTCAGGCGGGGCGCTGATCTCAATTGAACTGAGTGGCGCCGCCATGCTTAGATTTGCCTCACTTTTGAATCTTCTGGCTTCTTCAATGATCTGGAGTGTCATGTCACCGTATTTCAGAGCCTTCTCATCCATGTAGTCAGGTTCCGGCCAGGGAGCCAGGTGAATGCTTTCATGTCCTTCGTTCTCCCTGAAAACAGCCTGGTACAATTCTTCGGTGATGTGTACAAGAACAGGAGCGAAAAGTCTCAGTGAGCCGTAAAGAACATGGTAGAGGGCGTACTGAGCGGAATGCTTATCATCCTGGTTATCGTCTGAGTAGAGACGTTTTTTTACTATTTCCAGATAGTTGTCACAGAGTGCTTTCCAGAAGAAATGCTCTCCATCGCGAATGCAGACGGAATACTCATACTGGTCCATACCGGACGTAGCGTTTTTCGCGGTTCTGGTGAATCTGGAGAGAATCCATCTGTCAAAGGGTTTCAGATCGGGCGTAAGATCCCTGTCGAAATCCTCAAGTCTGGACGCGGCGAATCTTGTGGCGTTCCAGAGTTTTGTGACAAGACGCCTGCCGTCTCCCAGCACATCTTCACTGAAGAGAACATCGTTACCCAGCTTGGAGCTGCATGACCAGTAGCGAAGCTCATCAGCAGAGTAGCGATCGAGAGCAACAAGCGGATCACCCGCGATATTCCCCTTGCTCTTGGACATCTTCTCCCTTGATGGGTTCAGGGCGTGACCGCTGATCATTATATCCTTCCAGGGAATGCTATCCGAATGCAGGTGCGCCTTCGTGATTGTATAGAATGCCCATGTCCTGATAATATCGTGCGCCTGAGGTCTGAGGCTCATGGGAAGTAATCCTTCCATTTCATCCTCTTCCCCCCACTTCGCGTTGATCTGAGGAGTGAGAGAACTCGTTGCCCACGTATCCATGACATCTGATTCGGGCCTGAAGGTTGAACCTCCGCACGAAGAGCATGGCCCCTCCGGTGTATCCACAAGAGGATCAACAGGAAGGTTTTCCTCTTTTGCGAAAAAGGGCTCACCGCAATTCTCACAGAACCACACAGGGAATGGGACTCCATAGAAACGCTGGCGGCTTATGCACCAGTCCCATTTGAGATTTTGCACCCAGTGCTCATAACGAACTTTGAAATAAGGGGGATACCAGTTAACTTCATTACCACGCCTGATGAGTTCATCCTTCTTATCAAGGATACTTACAAACCATTGCATATTAAGCAGGAATTCAAGCGGAGTTCCGCATCGTTCATGAACATTGATTACATGCTGAATATCTTTTCCGCCTTTTCTGAATCCTTCATCATCGAGTTTCTGTACAAGTACTTTTCTGGCTTTCTTCCAGTACATTCCCTCAAGGAAGCCTGCTGCTGAATTCATGTGCCCCCTGTTATCCAGCGCTATTCTGAGATCCAGATCATATTCCTGCCACCACTCGATATCAGTTGTATCACCGAACGTGCAACACATGACTATCCCGCTTCCCTTATCTCTGTCAACTTTGAAATCCGAAAGTATTTCAACTTCATGACCAAAGATCGTACTAACGGCTTTCCTGCCGATCAGATGACTCCATCTTTCATCCGAAGGATGTATAAACACCGCAACACATGCCGGGAGCAGTTCCGGTCTTGTGGTGGCAATGGGGATATTTCCGGAGCCATCAGCAAGAGGGAACTCAAGATCATGAAAGACGGAAGCAGACTCACTGTCTTCCGTATCGGCCTGGGCTAACGCTGTCTGGCATTCAGGGCACCACAGTGTCGGAGCTTCCTTTCTGTAGACAAATCCGTTCTTATTCAGCTCAAGAAAGGATCGCTGACTTATTCTCTGAACCCACGGATCTATTGTCGTATAGAGAAGATCCCAATCACACGAAAATCCAAATCTTGTCCAGAGATCCCTGAACATGGCCTCGGCGTCCTTGGTTACTTCGAGACATAACTCCACAAATTCGCTTCTCTTCATATCCTGAGCCCGAACTTTTTTCTGCTGTTCCGTGAATCTCTCACTTGGCAGGCCGTTATCATCAAAACAGAAGGGGTAGAAAACCTCCATGCCTTTCATTCGGTGATACCTTGCCAGAACTTCTGCCTGGACATAGCTGAAAACATGACCCATGTGAGTCATCCCGGAGACAGTGGGCGGAGGAGTATCAATAGAATAAACAGGTTTTTTCGAATTACTGTCAAATTTGAATATTTCCCGGTTGTTCCAGAAATCCTGCCATCTTGGCTCAGCTTCTTTTGCATTGTAACGTTTCGGTAACGTCACTTGAATGTCCTTTCGCAAGAGTAAGTATCATCACGGCATATATTCAGGAGAGGCAGAAAGATAACCCCGGTTTCGCGCATGAACAAGTGTGAGTGCCCTAAGAGGGTCTTAGGAGTTGACCTGAAAGGCGAACTGTGCAATTGTGTCATAACTATGCTTTATTGACGGGAGTGGTTAAGTTGACTGAAATATCACCGGATGATCTCGCCCCTCGGGAAAGAGCAAATTCTCTTCTATCAGCCTTGCATCAGGCAAAGGACAAGGGTGAGTTCAAACTTGTTGCGCACTATATCAGCGAACTCATAAGTCTGCCGGTAAATACTCTGTTTCTTCCTGAAATAAGAGAAGTTCTCGCAATTTATAAACCGGGAAAGCTCAGGGATATCGAGCATTCAACAGGAAGAGAATTCTTGGAATCTCTCTTGCCTACCCTTGAATCTTCATCTGACAGAGCGAAGGCGCTGACACGACTCGGCGAGCTTGAACTGATGGATAACAATTTTCCACTTGCTGAGCAATATTTGAATGACGCAATGAAGTTGAGCATGAGTGTGGAAGCTGGAATATGGCTTCCTGAAATTCTTGAGAGCATCGTGGAGATTCCACATGATTTCAAGGGAATGAGAAAAACGGCGGCGAAAATCCAGAATGTAATCAACTGGCTGCCTGAACTTGAGGATAACGATCTTATTGTTGTGATCCTTGCAACCGCAGCTGTGTCTCTGGCGGTGCTTCGTATGAATTCCGCATCGGAAACCGCGATACAGGCCGCTCTATCGCGTGAAGGAATACTGTCCCCGTCATCAAGACAGTCTCTGGAATGGTGCAGGGCGAAAGTATACATGGTTTCCGGAAAGAAGAAAGAAGCAATAGCCATGCTTGAAAGGGCTCTTCTTCAGGCTGAGAAACTTAACGATCAGATGGCGGTTGCGGAAATACTCAATACAATCGTTATAGCCATGAAGGAACGTTCCGGATACACCATTAGAAATCTCATATCCATCATGGAAAGGGTATCGAAAAAAGCTGCAACCAGTGGAAGTGTATCAAATCATCTGTACGCGCTTGATCACCTTGCTGATATGTATTTCCGAACTCTCCAGATAAGCCTCTCGCGGAGTGCAGCGGGTGAGATAAAAGAAATTCTACAGTTTGAAAAAATTCTGTTGGATGAACCTGTAACGGAATGGTGTTCAGCTTTTCTGGGATTCCTGACCGGGGAAACTCCGATTCCGGAAAAAGCGGACCTTCTTCTCCCCGGAACGGTGAATTTTCTTCAGCAGCTCGAACGTAATAAAGAACCGATTAAGGAAGCTGAAGCCATATCGGACATCCTGCTGTCATCACCTGGAAGCGAAGCTGTCATATATGCCCTGTTTCTCGCTATGGAATCATTTGCTGAAGGGTTTGAAAAGTCTTCAGCGATCATCGCCGCTGCTCTTGATTCTTCAATAACTCATTTTCAGCAGGAACCTGTGCTTTCCTGGAAAATGTGCATAAGCGCTCTTCTGTCGTTAAAGGAAGAACACAAGGAGGACTTATTCAGTTCAGCGCAGATCCTTGCCAGGCAGATGGACCGATTGCTGCTGGTGTGGCTCATTCTGCGATGCAGGACCAGACTTAATCTTTCCCGGCAATTTGCCGAAGAAGCGAAACTGTATCTGTTGCTTGCGGAACTTGACCATCATATAGCCGGACAACTCCCGGATGATGTACGCCTTAGTTTCATGAAGGTGTCAAATATCAGTGAACGGGACGCGATACTGAGAGAACTCACCGGGGGTGCAGAAGGGTCACTGACGGAGCTTCGGGATATTCTTGCCGGAAAAATTGAATCTGATTTGAGTGAGATCATCAGGGAGATGTCCAGCATGTCCAAAAAGATATCCGCTCGATCGGAGATCAGTCGCAGCCTTGAGATACTTGGATTGCTCGCAAAGGTGGACAGGATTCTGGCTCTTAAAGTAGATAACGGTGAAATTCGGATAATTGAGAGTTACGGGTTCGGAAAAGGGAGATTGCCGGACTGGGAGGCGAAGAAAACGATTCTTGAATATCCTGAAGACATTCGGAAAATTGACAACTTCGGAATCACTCCGTTCGGCAGCAGAAGGTATTTAGTGGTACCAACCGAGAAATCCGTTATCCCGCTGCATGCTGAAAGAAGATTTCGCTCGGTTCAGGCGGGTCGGGGGAATTACCTGCTCCTCGAGATTGATACACCCTTTAACACAGTGGAAAGAAACACAGAGGTTTTCCTTTCAGGTTTTTACAGGCAGATAGGTTCAGCTCTGCTCCTCAGAGACAGAGAATCCATGGCATATGTTGATACAATGACCGGTTCGGTAATAGGCTTTTCATGGACAAGAAGACTGAATGAACTGCTTGCTGAGAATGTTTCGGAGAGCACTCCTTTATCCGTACTGTTCGCTGATGTTGACGGGTTGAGAGTGATAAACGAACTTTTCGGTTTCAGAGCGGGAGATGGAATCCTTAATGCTGTTGTTTCTGTGACATCGCAGACTCTCCGTCCCAACGACATGATCGGCAGGATCAAGGAGGATCTTTTTGGAATAATACTCCCCGACACAGGCAGTGAGAACGCTTTCATGATAGCAGAGCGCATTCGCAGCGAGATTGCCGGGAAAGATATCAGACCGGATCAGGTTCCAGTTACAGTGAGTATTGGTTCAGCGACAGTACATTCCCCGGAAGATAGTCTGGATATGATTGTAAGCAGAGCTTATGCGGCGCTTCAGAGGAGCAGGGACAATGGTCGCAACCAGACTACCACCTGGAGCGTTGATAATGATGTAGGTGATCCGGATGTGGGAATACTCGCGACTTTCAATACAGGTGATCCCGGCTGGGACTATACTCTGAATCAGGCTGCGCTTGAACTGCTTACGATTGACAACCCCTCTATTGAACTCATCGCCCGGAAGCTTCGGAACGCATTCAGAAGCGAGCATCTGTATCTGGAATCAGCCTGTGGAAGCAGGTTTGAAGTTGGGATCCGGTTTGCAGGAAAGATTGTGGAGGAAATCCAATCGGGGAGAAACGGAAGAATAAAGCATCATCCGGATATCCTGGGAAGATATCATGTTCTTTCCAAGGAATTTGAACATGGAGGAAGGCTTATCTCAGCATGGGATAATGCAACTGGAGTATCTCAAAGCATGAAAAACATTTTCAGGGCTTTTGCCGCATTGTCAGAAATGCTGCTTGAGAGGAACTCATCAGAAAACTGACCGGTCATACTTCAGCTTCCAGAATTGTCTTCAGAAAATGTCCGGTATGTGAATCCTTATTCGCGGCCAGCTCATCAGGTGTGCCGGTAGCGATTATGCTTCCTCCGGCGTCTCCTCCGTCCGGTCCCAGATCGATAATCCAGCCGGCATTCTTGATAACGTCAAGATTGTGTTCGATTACGATGACAGTATTCCCCGCGTTTACAAGCCGTCCCAGAACCATCAGCAACTTCTTGACATCATGGAAATGAAGCCCTGTAGTCGGTTCATCCAGTATGTAGACGGTATGAGATGACCCGGGCCGGGCAAGCTCTCTCGCCAGCTTGATCCTCTGGGCTTCTCCCCCGGACAGAGTCGTGGCCTGCTGGCCCAGCTGTAAGTAACCGAGGCCCACGTCATCGAGTACTTTTAGTATCCGGTACACCTGCGGAACCCTTTCGAAATGGTTCAGAGCTTCGCTGACAGTGAGATCCAGAACTTCTGAGATATTGAGTCCCCTGTAAGTGATTTTGAGAGTTTCTCTGTTGAATCTGTGTCCCCTGCACTCTTTGCATTCAACAAAGACATCCGCCAGGAAGTGCATTTCAATCTTAATCACACCGGCTCCCCTGCACTCCTCGCACCTTCCACCCTTGACGTTGAAGCTGAATCGACCGGGTTTGTATCCCCTGATCTTTGCCTGGGAGGTTTTCGCGAACAGCTCTCTGATGTGACCGAAAACCTTGGTGTAAGTAGCCGGATTCGATCTGGGAGTTCTACCGATGGGGTCCTGTGATATGTTTATTACCTTGTCGATTTTCTTCTCACCATCCAGAGATCCGTAAGGTCCGGGGCGCTCCCTTGAAGACCCTCCTGTTGCCGCTGAAAGGGCGGGGTAGAGTGTCTGGCTTATAAGGGAGCTTTTTCCTGATCCGGATACACCGGTTACGCAGACGAATCTTCCCAGTGGAACCTTAAGAGTAACATCCTTCAGGTTATGGAGACTGGCTTTTCTCAGGATGATGAAGTTCTTTCCCATGTCGGATACTACGGGTACCGTCCTGTGGATGAATTTGCGGCCGGACAGGTAATCTCCGGTAAGCGAATCGGGTGAAGTGATTATATCCAAAGGGGTTCCGGTTGCTACAATATTGCCTCCGTGAATACCTGCCCCCGGTCCGAAATCAATTATGTGATCGGCGTGAAGTATCGTTTCATGGTCATGTTCCACCACCAGAACCGTGTTACCGAGATCCCTGAGTTCGTCTAGAGTGGACAGCAGCCTCAGATTGTCTCTCTGGTGAAGGCCGATGGTAGGTTCATCAAGGACATAGAGAACTCCTGTGAGACCACTGCCGATCTGGCTGGCAAGCCTTATTCTCTGGGCTTCTCCCCCTGAGAGGGATGGTGCTGCCCTGTCAAGTGTAAGGTAATGAAGACCGACGTTTACCAGAAATTCAAGACGACCTCTGATCTCCTTCAGGAGTTCGCCCGCTACCTTTAACCGCCAGTCGTCGAGTTCAAGATCAAAAAAGAAATCGTACAGCTCCTTGACCGTCATCGAATTCAGCTCATGAATCCCTTTATTCCCGACAGTTACAGCCCTGGTCTCTCTTCTTAACCTTGTACCCTCGCAGGCAGAACAGTGTGTCCTGTTGAAGAATTTCTCGTAGTACTTCCTCGCCGCCTGGCTGCTGGTGGAATGGTGGCGACGCTCCAGCCTCGGTATCACACCTTCCCATTTTGTTTCCCAGGTTCCGCTGCTGTTACTTGAAGACCACGAGATACTGATTTTCTTATCTCCCCAGCCGTAAAGAATAGCGTCCTGTATATCTTCGGACAGGCTTTTCCACGGAGCGCCAATATTGAAATCCAGTGCTCTGGACAGAGCTTTGACAAGATAGTTTCCCTGGCCGGATGGGATTCCCCAGGGCGCCACAGCCCCGTCCTTGATGGAAAGAGCTTTCCTCGGGATAACCAGAAGCGGGTCAGCTTTCATCTCGTATCCGAGACCCGAACATTCCTCACACATACCAGCGGGATTATTGAAGCTGAAGAGCTGCGGAGTAAGGTCAGGCATGCTGATACCGCACCAGGCGCAGGCACTGTGTTCGCTCATGAGAGTTTCTTCATTCGTATCGGCGTTAATCACCGAAATGATACCGTTTCCCTCACTAAGAGCTGTTTCCACGGAGTCCATGAGTCTGCTCGCGGTATCTTTGCCTTCACCACAGACAATTCTGTCAACTACGAGGTACACATCATTCTTCTTCCTGGCGTTGAGAGTCAGGGTCTCATCAAGACTGTGCAGCTTGCCGTTGATCATCACGCGAACGTATCCTTTTCTTCTCAGTTCCGGGAAGAGATCAGCGTGCGTTCCCTTTCTGTTGCGAATGAGCGGAGCTGTAATCAGAAGTCTGGTTCCAGCAGGAAACTGCAGAATTCTATCGAGCATCTGCTGAGTTGACTGACTTGAAACCTCTCTGCCGCATTCAGGGCAGTGAGGAATTCCAATCCTGGCAAAGAGAACTCTCATATAGTCGGAAATTTCCGTTACCGTACCTACGGTTGACCTTGGATTATGGCTTACGGTTTTCTGTTCAATTGATATAGCAGGTGATAGTCCCTCTATACTTTCGTAAAGGGGTTTTTCAAGCTGCCCCAGGAACTGTCTTGCATAAGCTGAGAGCGACTCAACGTAGCGGCGCTGTCCTTCAGCATAAAGGGTGTCGAAGGCGAATGAACTCTTACCTGAACCGGATACTCCGGTAAGGACCACGAACTGATTACGGGGAAATTCCACCGTGATGTTTTTCAGGTTATGTTCCCTGGCTCCTCTTACAATTATCTTGTCCATAATCCCATTCACCGTTCACGGGGACATGCACGCTCTGGTGCGTGTCCCCAAAAAACTTAGCCTCTGGTGCGTGTCCGGGGACATACAGGCTCTGCTGTGTGTCCCCCTTAAACTTGACGCTCTGGTGCGTATCCGGGGACATACAGGCTCTGCTGTGTGTCCCCCATAAAACTGTGTCCCCTCGCCCATGTAACCATTCAATATACTACTTCACCATACCTGGAAGGATGTGCCACAATAGCACGCCCATTATGAGAATGTGCGGACAGCGGATATCTGGATGAATTGTAAATATCTGTGGGACAGCCATCTAGCACTCTTCCAATTTCTGGCATGTTGATTGCTCCACTGTATTTGGGAAAAAAGAAACCTGAATGCTGACAGAGTAGAAAAGAAGCCCTTCAGGAAATTTAACAGGCGGGTGTAATCCCGAAACAGATATTGAAAGCCGAATGGCTGAAAAGAGTTATTAACAAAAACTTACTCCCTGCGGGAGGAAGAGAACAGGAGAGGAAACTATGGGAAAGATCATCGGAATTGATCTTGGAACTACGAATTCGTGCGTAGCTGTTATGGAAGGCGGTGAACCAACAGTTATCCCCAATGCCGAAGGGTCCAGAACTACTCCATCGGTTGTCGGTTTCAACGACAAGGGAGAAAGGCTCGTGGGAGTTGTCGCCCGCAGGCAGGCTGTGGCCAATCCTGAAAATACCATATTCTCAATAAAGAGATTCATGGGCAGCAAATACAATGAAATGAAAGTTGAAAGGGAAAGAGTTCCCTTCAAGGTTATCGAGGGTTCTAACGGAGATGTCCTGGTGGAAGCACTTGGTAAAAAGTATTCTCCACCTGAGATATCCGCAATGATCCTTCAGAAAATGAAGCAGACCGCTGAGGACTACCTTGGAGAAAAGGTGGAGAAGGCGGTTATTACCGTTCCCGCGTATTTCAGTGACAGCCAGAGACAGGCGACGAAAGACGCAGGAAAAATCGCGGGACTCCAGGTTGAAAGAATAGTGAATGAACCTACTGCTGCTGCTCTCGCATACGGGCTGGACAAAGAATCATCCAACAGGACGATAGCGGTATTCGATCTTGGAGGCGGAACCTTTGACATATCCATCCTTGAGATCGGTGATGGTGTGTTCGAGGTTAAAGCTACAAATGGTGACACCCACCTTGGTGGAGATGATTTTGATCAGGAAATAATCAACTGGATGGTTGACGAGTTCATGAAACAGCAGGGAATTGACCTTTCAAAGGATCCCATGGCCCTGCAGAGACTGAAGGAAGCCGCCGAGAGAGCAAAATGTGAGCTTTCCACAACCCAGAGCACAAACATCAATCTTCCATTCGTAACAGCCGACTCCTCCGGAGCGAAGCATCTGGATATGACTCTTTCCAGAGCCAAGCTCGAGCAGCTTGTTGATAATCTGGTTCAGAGAACCGTTAACCCCTGTAAATCCGCTCTTAAGGATGCGGGATTTGACACTTCACAGGTCGATGACGTTCTTCTGGTTGGTGGGCAGACTAGAATGCCGCTGGTTCAGAAGAAAGTTACCGAGATATTCGGGAAAGAGCCTCACAAGGGTGTGAATCCAGATGAAGTAGTCGCTGTCGGTGCTGCCATACAGGCGGGGGTACTGTCCGGCGATGTTAAGGATGTACTTCTTCTGGACGTTACTCCGCTTACTCTTGGAATCGAGACACTCGGAGGAGTTGCTACACCTATCATCGATCGCAATACGACAATTCCAACCAAAAAGAGCCAGGTTTTCAGCACAGCAGCTGACAATCAGCCGCAGGTTGAAATTATAGTACTTCAGGGTGAGAGAAAAATGGCGGCGGACAACAGGGCTGTAGGAAGGTTTGTTCTCGACGGAATTCCACCCGCACCCAGAGGGCTGCCGCAGATTGAAGTGACGTTCGATATCGACGCGAACGGGATACTGCATGTTATGGCCAGGGACAAAGCGACAGGCAAGGAACAGAAGATCAGGATTGAGTCTTCCAGCGGTCTCACCGAGAATGAGATCAAGAAAATGGTTCATGAC
>DAOWJX010000123.1 GCA_030640155.1 Candidatus Aegiribacteria sp.
TCTGCTGTCCATCCGCGCTGAATCCTTCGTCAAAAGACACTTCTCGTCTTCTCATTCTCTTCTGTGAGTAGTTAATCGCGAGATTCGTAGTAATCCTGTATATCCAGGTAAAAAATCTGTATTTCGTATCGAATCTATCCATTGCCTGCATGGCCCTGATGAACGCATCCTGCGTAATGTCCCAGGCTTCATCATCACTGCCGCACATCCGTCTGGCCACCCTGAAAACTCTTTTCTCGTACTTTCTGAATAATTCCCCGAATGCATCTCTGTCACCATCTTTTGCCTTCCTGAGCAATTCAAGATCAGGATTGGTCTCCTCACATGCAATCATAAGTAATACACTCAGCAGCATTCCTTATTCCCTTTTTCCCTTTCAGAACCGTAAAAAGACCGCTGCGCCAATACCGGTCTCTTTCTCGAATTCCTCATTCTCACTCTCAAATGAATAGAGGTAGGCATCCACATAAGCATCAAGCATACCGAAAAGCCAGGCTGCGGAAGTGTACCAGATCAAATCAAGTCTCCGTTGACTGTGTGCTTCATAAGCATGTTCATCACCGGAATGCCTGGCGTCCTCAGACGCCAGGTGTTCGACTATCAACCATGAAAGCAATCCCAGCTCAACTGAACCAAATAGAAGACCCTTAATCGGCTTATCATTGTAGAACTGTCCCCACCCTGGCAGTACAGCTGAACGGAGAAGAGCACCTGTAGGATTCTTCGTTACAATAAGTGTAATATCATAATGTTGAATATCAGTCTCTAGTGATTCAGGAATAGTCTCATGAAAGCTTTCCCTTAGATTGTCTGATATCGGTTCATCCTCACCCGCATCACTCAATCCTGTTGAGGACAGGATGACCGTCATTAAGATCGGCAGCAGGTAACTGCTAGCCCTAGTCCGCATATCTCACCAGAGTTACTACTGCAACGGCGCATAAGACACTCGCATACTGCGTTATGCTCAATCGACCTTCCTTGAAGTATATATAATACATCTTCGTCGATCTCATTCACATGCCTTGTCTACAAGCGCTTCTACACCGTTTCGTTACGCAATCTGGTGAAATATGCGGACTAGTCAGCTGATAACTCCTCTGTTACTTGACAGGATAAAATCAGCGAGTTTCCGCGAATCATCTGATAGCTCTGTATTTTCCATCAGTTCCCTGGCTTTAGCGGTAAGAACACCATCGGAGCGGAACAGATATCTGAATACAGTATCCAGATCATCAAGTCTATCTTTGTTAAAACCTTTTCGGCGAAGCCCTATACGATTAAGGGCAGATACCCGCAACGGGTACCCTCCTGCAAGCACGAACGGTGGGACATCCCTGCTTACTCTGTATCCTCCTCCGATCATTGAATACTCACCTATTCTGACAAACTGATGGATAGGTACAACCCCTCCGATTGTCGCATCATTGCCAATCTGTACATGACCTGCCATGTTGACAGCGTTCGCAAGAATTACTCTGTCTCCGATTTCACAATCATGAGCAATATGGACGTAAGCCATTATCAAACAATCCGATCCAATAATTGTCCGACCGGAATCAGCTGTTCCCCTGTTGATATTCGCAAACTCGCGTATGACAGTTCGTGAACCGATAATCACTTCGGTTCTCTCGTTATTGTATTTAAGATCCTGGGGATCGGTCCCAATAACGGCTGAAGGACCTATGCTGACTGAATCTCCAATAACAGCTGGACCCGTAAGGAATACGTGTGCAGAAACTCGCACATCGCTTCCAAATTCAACATCCGGTCCTATTACTGAGTATGGACCTATGGAAGCATCAGAGGGAACGTCCGATTCAATGACAGCAGTAGAGTGTATCATTCCTTCTTAACCAGCATTGCCATCAGAATTGCTTCCACCACAATCTTTCCATCAACCTTGGCTATACCCTTCATCCTGCACATCGGACCTTTACGCTGTAGCATTTCCAGATCGAAAACGATCTGATCACCGGGTTTAACTGGATTTCTGAATCGTGCTTTATCAAGCCCGGTAAAGTAAACGAGCCAGTTAGCCGGGTTATCAACCGAATTAAAGAGCATCAATCCGCCAACCTGCCCCATTGCTTCAACCACAAGTACTCCAGGCATGATGGCAGCTCCAGGGAAATGCCCCTGAAAGAACGGTTCGTTTATGGAAACGTTCTTAATTCCCACGATTCGTTTATCCGGTTCGACTTTAATAATTCTGTCCACCAGAAGGAAGGGATATCTGTGAGGAAGAAGCTCCATGATATCTTCAATATCCCATGCTTTATCAGCAAGATGAGAACTGTCCAGGGTTTTTCTATGAGTTTCCTCTATCTTCTTGATGAATTGAACATTCGAAGCATGGCCGGATTTTACTGAAATAACATGTCCGTGCAGTCTGGCACCAAGGAGAGATAGATCACCGATAAGATCAAGTATCTTGTGACGGACAAATTCGTCAGGAAATCTTAGTGGTTCTTCGTTCAGAATACCATCATCACCAATAACTACAGCGTTTTTCAGAGTTCCACCCTTTATCAGATTCTTCTCCTGGAGGTGTTTGACATCGTCGTACAGGCAGAATGTTCTTGCTGGAGCGATTTCATTCTTGAAGGTTTCTGAAGTCACATCAAGGGAAAGATACTGAGTGCCAAGAACAGGATGATCGTAATCGATGGTAAAACTGATTTTAAGACCGTCATATGGCACAGCTGTGAGATTTGCTCCGAAAACATCAATACTGATAGGTTTCTCGATCTTTATCAAGTTGCGGGGTTTGTCCGGAAGCTCCTTGATGCCGGCCTTTTCAAGAACTGTGATGTAGCTTCTCACCGAACCGTCATTGGGTTCGGGGGGCTCATCCGAATCAAGTTCAAGCACAGCGTTATCTATTCCAAGACCGTACAAAACGGAAAGAACATGTTCAACCGTATGAACTTCATAGTAATCCTGTCCGAGAGTCGTTCTTCTGGATTGTTCTTCCACCTGTCTGACATTCTCAGGACAGACTTTTATACACGGTCTACTCTTGACATCAGTTCTTACAAATACAATTCCGGTATCAGCCGGAGCCGGCTTGAATGTTATTGAGGTCTCCTTGCCGAGATGGAGACCAATTCCTTTGTAAACTGCAGGTTTTATAAGAGTAGTCTGGAAATGGCTCATCTATTATCCTCTTCCGTTTCCGTACTGTTAAAGTTCCGCATAAATTCAATGACTTTTCTTCTGAAATCAGGAAGATCGGCAAGAGCAGCACTCATGCGCAAAGCACTGTCGTGAGGCCTTGCTGGATATCCTGATACGGTAGCGCCCGCCGGAACATCTCGTGAAACCCCTGCCTGTGCCGCAATGACAGCGCCATCTCCAATATTAATATGCCCTACGATACCTGCCTGTCCTCCAAACACAACCCCTGATCCAACTGATGTGCTGCCTGCAATTCCGGTCTGGGCTGCCAACAGGCACCCGGAACCAATGGTAACATTATGAGCGATCTGAATCAGATTGTCTAGTTTTGAATTATTCCCGATAACAGTACTGCCAACCACAGCTCTGTCTATTGTACACCCTGCACCAATCTCAACATCGTCTTCAATAACGACATTCCCATTCTGAGGAACCTTGAGATGACCGTCAGGATCAGGAACAAATCCGAATCCATCTGAACCGATTACTGTCCCGGAGTGGATAATCACTCTGTTACCAAGAACAGAAGCATGATAAATCACAACGCCTGGATGAATCACGCATTCGTCTCCAATGCGAACTCCAGGACCAATGATAGTTCCCGCGCCGATTGAAGAGCCTGTGCCTATGACTACTTCAGTATCAACAACCGCATTCGGGCCAACTGACACACCAGAAGCAAGGAACGCTTCGGGATGCACAACAGCGCTTGGATGAATTCCATCAAACCCGGAAGCAATTGTTTTACTGAAAATGATCAATGCCTCTCTGAAGGCATGATATGCTTTATCAACCAGTATGATGTTTCTGGAAGACGATTCAATACGGGAAGCAGTAATAACCGCAAGAGCATTGGTACTCTTCAGGTGTCTTTTGTACAAAGGGTTACCGTAGTAACAGACCTGATCAGAAAGAGCGTCCTGAATCGTTGAAACCCCGGATACCTGTTCATCCGCATCCGGACCTTCAAGATGCCCTCCAAGCTTCTCCACAAGAGTGGAAAGCTTCATTTCAGTTTTCGCTCCTTACTGAGAGTTTTTCCAGAACAGCATTTGTTATATCCAGCGCATTCTCAACATAAATAACTACGCCTGCCGAAGTGTCGAATACAATATCGTATCCTTCTTCCCTGCTGATTTCCTGAACTGCTTCATTGATATTTGCGACAATCGGAGAAACAAGCTCTTCATTCCGGGATTCTACAAGTCCACCCGGCCCGAAAATGTATTCGAGGAATTCCTGAAGTTCAATCGATTTTTCCTCGAGAAGAGCTTCCCGGGAGCGTCTACGTTCCGGGCTCATGACCA
>DAOWJX010000015.1 GCA_030640155.1 Candidatus Aegiribacteria sp.
ATCTTCCTGTGTACGCTTGAGATCGCTAATATCGCTAAAGGTTACTATGGTATTGTCGGGTTTTCCTTCCGAGTCTCTTATGAACGACACGCCACAAAGTACAGTTATTTCTTCTCCGTCTCTGGATGTGATCGTGATCGGAACAGGTGTGGGAACTTCACCCCTGAGAGCGGTTTTGATGGCTTCGATTGCAAGCGGTCTGTCCTCCGGAATAAAAAACTTCTTGCCAATCTCGATCATTTCTTCCCCGAGAAGCTCGCTCATTTCGTAGCTGACCATATTAATCAAAGCCTGGTTGATGAAGAATATCTTGCCGTCTCGATTTAGCATGAGAAGCCCGGCGTCCATCGCGTTGACTGTATTCGCTACTGCCGCAAGCCGTTCCTGTTCTGCTCTCTTCTTTTTATCAATACTGCTTTTAATAAGCAGAAGGACAAAAATACCAAAACCAAGAATAAAAATCGTCTCAATTGCTGCTTCGCTCAAGTTGACCGGGGTTTGCGGCGCGCCAAGAACGTAATAAGGAATATCCAGTATTTCATTCAGCCACAGAAACACGACAATCACAATGATTGCCAGGGTGACGATAGACAGGATTCCAAAGGAATGAGAGTACTTTCCTGAAAGGGTTTTTCCGTTAAGCTTCCTTCGGATCTTTTCCGATCCCTTACCAGGCTGCTGCGAATCCATAGTTATTCTCTTCCAATATCGTGCTCATAGAAGCCCCCGGTGCTATTAGGAAACTGGATTTCACCATATCGATAACACAGCCCCGGGAACACTCTTCCGCCTCCTGACCAGCCGTAAATCTTTACTTTCAATGACAATACCTATAGCAGCCATGCCCTGTCAATTCCATGATTATCTGATGGCGAATTAGGTCTGAGTCACCAAGATCATCTGCCAGTATTGGTATGCGGACTATTTCATCACATTGAATAGCTGACTTGATTGTGAAGAAGTGCAACAGTAGTTTTATAGAATATTGTGCAGGGGTTTATCGATTCATTTACTGAAGGAGGAGAATATGCTCGACAGGTTGCGAGAAAAAATACTGGAATTCCGTGATCTGCGCGACTGGAAGCAATTCCACGACCCCAAGAATCTAGCTGAAGCAATTTCGATTGAATCGGCAGAACTTCTGGAAAACTTCCTCTGGAAGACAAGTGATGAATCAAGGAATCTCAATGAGAAACAGAAAATGGCAATAGGAGAGGAAATTGCTGACATAGCAATTTTTCTTACCATTCTCGCTCACGAAATGGAACTTGATATCGAACAGATCGTTAATCGAAAGCTCGATCTCAATGAAGAAAAATATCCTGTCAACAAATCAAAGGGTTCAGCCGCGAAATACACTGAATTCTAGTCCGAGCAAACGATACCGATAAATTAAATAGTGACAGGCACTATTTAAATGGTAACCAGGATATAGCCTCCTAAAATTAAATAGTGCCTGTCACTATTTAAATTTTCAGCGAGTGACCTGCCACTCCTCCTCGCCAATCTGAGACAGCCCAATACCGTTGGATAGGAGCACTTCTTTCAACCAGTCCAGAGATCTCTCAAATTTGTCAAGCAGGACAGTAGTCCCGTCAATTGCCTTCAGTTCGAGTATTTTTTTATTCTTGAAATAGGTACCTCTGCCAACCTTCAAACCTTCAAGCGGAAGGCTCACAGGTTTACCTTTTACCATCAACCTGATCAGAAAACCCAGCTGCATATGAAACGGAGCCATCTTTCCGAGATCAAAATAAATGAACCTCTGATCGGTCACAATGCAACGCGTATAAACAGGAAATTTCACTTTCTTTCCCTGAAGCGCATAACGTTTCGAGTCAAGCAGAATATTCTCTCCGGGATTCAGTTCCATTTTGGCAGCCATATGATCTCCTTAACCGGTGAAATACTAGTTACAATTTATGGGGCAACTGTCACAATCATGTCAATCTGAACCAACGGGACTGTTCTCTCCTGCAATTTCAAGAATTTCCTGAAATCTCGGGTCATCCCTGAGGCTGGACAGATCTTCATCCTGCTCAATCCAGGCAGGATCATCGAATCCAGCATCAACTGCTCCCTGAAGCCAGGTAAAGGCTTCTTCAATATTTCCCTCAAGAGCCTCAAAGCACGCCAGATTGTACTTAACCAGATAGTCCAGGGTCTCTATGGCTTTGAGAGCAATCAGATCTTCAGCATCCTCCTGAAGAGTCTCTTCGATCATTGCATGAGCCTCAATGAGGGTCTCGTAAGCTCCTTCCGCAAATGTTTCTGTTAAACGATCGAAAGATGCATTCATCTGCTCACTGATCTCATCCACGGTATACGCCTGAACCGTGCCGATTACAGCAAACATTATCATCGCTGCTGTTGAAAGCAATTTCATTTTTACTCCGTTCTTCTGTTTTTCATTTGAAATCCTGTACGGGACTACTGATTTACATCTATTATACAGCAACAGCATCTATTGTTCCAGGAATATGGATGTACTTATTGATCCGGTATATGTGATTCCGGACGTGATTCCGTTCGAAGCCATTTCGCCAGCATTACATGAAGCTCCCGCATTGAAAAGGGTTTGTAAAGAAAATCGTTCATTCCTGCCTTAAGGCACATAGCACGCTGGTCATCCATAGTATGTCCTGTCATTGCAATGATTGGGATGACAACTCCCCTTTCGCGTAATATTTCAGTTGCCTCAAGTCCATCCATCACAGGCATCTGTACGTCCATCAGGATCAGGTCGAAGTCTCTTTCCTCGACCATTTCCAATGCCTTACTGCCATTGACAGCCTCTATGTGTTCAATGTTCAATCGATCAAGGAATCGTCCCGTTATCTCCCTGATAGTATCGATGTCCTCAACGAATAGCACCGGTATGCCGCTAAGGTCAGGGAGAGCACCATCGGTTGGAGTTATTATCTCCAGCAGTTTCCGATCAGGAATAAGTAACCGTATCCGGAAGAAGAAGGTGCTGCCCACATCAGTGGCACTCTCAACCCAGATACCACCTCCCATTCTGTCCACAAGTCTCCTGCAGATAGCCAGGCCGAGACCTGTGCCACCGAATTGTCTTGTAATGTAACCCTCTGCCTGCCGGAAAGGCTCGAATAGAGAATCATACACCTCAGGCTTGATGCCGATTCCTGTATCTCTTACCGAGAACTCTACTTCTATGGAGGACTCATCCGAAGAAATGAGAGAAGAAGTCACTGTTACGCTACCTTCCGAGGTGAACTTCGCAGCATTTGATATGAGATTCCGAAATATCTGACCGATTCTGAGCGGATCACCCAGAAGAATCTGAGGTATTTTCTCATCATGCTCGATCCGCAGTTGAAGACCCTTATCGATCATATCCATCTCGAAGAAGGAAGCAGTCTCTTGCAGGACAACCTCAAGCTCAAAGGGTATAGATTCGAACTCGACTTTCCCTGCCTCTATTCGAGAATAATCAAGGATATCATTGAGAATACCAAGCAGGGATTCAGAGGCGATATGCGCCTTTGTAAGATAGTTCATCTGCTCAGGAGTAAGATCGGTCTCCATAAAAAACTGGAGCATGCCCAGTATAATACTCATGGGAGTCCGTATCTCGTGACTCATCATGGCAAGGAAATCACCCTTGGCTTTGTCCGCTGATTCTGCAGCTTCCTTTAATGCAAGAAGTTCGACATTCCGGAGCCGGTAGATTTCAGCCTCGCGCTCCTTTTCCTGTAACTCGAAATCAGCCCGGATCTGGGTCAGATGCTGATTCTTCTTCTCGGTGAAAATCTCATCCTTCAGCCTGGAGTATTGCCTGTAGTATTCTAGTGCCTCTTCATAGCATTCGGCTTCCTCGTAGAGAACCGTGAAGCCCTGCAGGAATCGCAGCTTGAGGTCGGGATCATCCATTTCAACCGCAATCTTTAAAGACCTGTTCAGATATTCCCTTGCTTTCTGCAAATTACCACCTGTGGACTCGATCTCGGCAAGAACTGATGAAGCAGCGGCTTCCACATATAGATTCCCCTCAGCGAGACTGATCTGCATGGCCCGGTTAATGTACTTCAGGGACTCTTCGATGTTTCCCTGCTTGAGATTAACACTACCGCAGTTGATTAGAGAAAGAGCCACTTCATCGAGATTCCCAATGTCTTCTCTTATCGAAAGAGACTCGAGGTGGAATTTCAGTGACTTCTCATAATCTTCAGTGTCCTGGTAGTAGACAGCAAGGTTGTTAAGTGCGGTTGATCTGACAAGTTCGTTTCCAGCTTTCTCTGCTGCGTCGAGAGTCAGCTTCACGTACTTCAGATAGTTTTCATTATCATGCAGTCGGCTGTAAATAATGCTGAGGTTGTTATAACTTCTTGCAAATGTGGATGTTTCACCGATTTTCCTGCTGATGGAGAGAGACTTGTGGGCGTTTTTAAGTGCCTTCTCGTAGTCACCCGTAATGCCCCAGTAGATGCTCATTATCAGGTAAGATCTCGACTCTCCGCTCCGATCAGAATGTTCCAGCGAAAGTTCAAGAGCTTCCTCGACAAGGCAGCGCATTTTCGATTTATCTCTAACACGGAGCATGAAGGACAGATCGAGCAGAGGATTTATCCTCTCCTGTCCTTCAGCATACTCAAGGATTTTCTCAAGATCCTGAGGTGAATCCATCTATCCTCCCACGAATGCCGATGTAGCAGTTCGACTATTAATAACTACTTATTATCTGTTTGACGAGGTATCTTCTAAGGTAATTCTGCCGCTGCTTTCATAGCAAGGCAGCTTTTCGCCATGAACCATCAGGATATACAATCAGCCTTTCGCATAAGAATGGGAATAATTAAAGCGGGTACAGAGCTTGACAGTAAGTGTTATTTGAAATACGATTCCATATTCGAATTTTTGAATATTCAATAATTGAACAACCGAGAATTGAGACTGGAGTACATGTCTGACCTGGACAGGTTCGAATCAAAAGCTGAGATACTCAAAGCAATGGCTCATCCTGTCCGTTTGCTGATTCTTGAAGAACTTGTTAAAAATCCACGGTGCGTTTCTGCTATTCATGAAATACTCGAAGTGCGTCAGCCGAATATTTCCCAGCACCTGACAATACTCCGTAACGCAGGTATCGTGGGGTCTCAAAAGGATGGAACATACAGATGCTATTTCCTTATAAAGCCGGGACTGGTTAAAGCAGCGTTCAGTGCTCTTGATACCTACTGGCCTGAAACAAATATTGATGACGTAAGAAAAAAGTTCAAACTCGCGCTGGAGAAACGACTCCAGCAGGAACAATCCTCCTGAAAGGAGTAACGAATGGGAAAAGTCGCAATGATCTGCAACGGCAGCGAAAACAGCAATCTGTACCCCGCATTTATCCTGGGTTCAGCCGCAGCTGCTGCAGGTGATGATGTAGTAATTTTCTTCACACCCGGTGGTGTTCCGGCGCTCAAGCCGGGCTACCTCGAAAGCATTACCGCTAAAGGCATGCCTGACATGAAAGACCTTCTCGAGGGAGTTATGGCTCTTGGTGGCAAACTCATGCTTTGCGAACTCGGTCTTGAAGTACACGACGTTACCGCGGAAGACCTCAGAGATGACCTGGAAATTGGCGGAGCAACAAGTTTCATGGCGGATATCAAAGACGCGAAAACAACATTCTCGTTCTAAAATTGAAAGGAATCACAAATGGCAACTCAAACACTCGATGCTCTAGGTCTCAAATGCCCCCAGCCCATATTGAAGATAGCCATCATAGCTAAAACGATCGAACCGGGTGATATGCTCGAAGTACAGGCTGACTGTCCTTCCTTCCCTGACGATCTTAAAGCCTGGTGCGATAGAACCGGAAAAATACTGCTTTTCTGTGCTGATGATGGCACCGGGAAACACAAAGCACAGATCCAATTCTGATACTCCTGATAAAACAGAGAGAAGCATCATGGATGATTTTGAACCCAGAATAATCGGATTTCTCTGTAACTGGTGCTCATATGCGGGAGCAGATCTCGCCGGAACCAGCAGGCTTGAAATGCCTCCAAACCTCGTTCCAATCAAAGTAATGTGCTCCAGCAGAGTCGATCCCGAAATGGTTACTGATGCTTTCCTCCGAGGAGCGGATGGGGTGCTCATAGCAGGTTGTCATCCCGGAGATTGTCACTACGACAAGGGTAATTACTACGCGAGAAGAAGGTTCGCAGTTCTGAAGAAGGTCGTTGAGAGTCTGGGTCTGGAAGCAGACAGACTCCGACTCTCATGGATATCTGCTTCAGAGGGACCCCGATTCCGGCAGGTAGTAGAGGAATTCACAGAGAAAATAAGGGAAATCGGACCCAATCCTGCCGGGAAAGAAACGCTCCTTTAGTGGCAGGTACAACGGATGTTCTGGTAGCAGGGGCCGGCATAGCCGGTATGAAAGCATCCCTGCTTCTTGCTGCCGCAGGAAGACAGGTTCATCTTGTGGAGAATACCTCTGTAATAGGTGGCAGGATTATACGATGTGAGGATATTTTTCCTTCAATGGAATGCGCGACCTGCATGGTATCTCCAATGCAGCAGGATATACTGGTAAATGATCTTATCAATGTAATCACGATGGGAAGTGTACTGAGCATTGAGGGATCTCAGGGTAATTTTAATGTAAAAGTCTTCAAAAAAGCAACATGCGTTGATCCTGTTGCGTGTATAGGTTGTGCTGAGTGCTGGAATGTGTGCCCTGTTACCATCCCAAACAGTTTTGAAGAAAATCTGAATGATCGAAAAGCGATTTCAGTTCCCTGCGCAGGAGCGCTTCCCAACGTCCCATGGATCGACAGAGAACACTGTCTTAGATGGAATGGTCAGGAGGAGTGCAATGAATGTGCTGCTGCATGCGTTTTCGAGGCAATTGATTTCTCATATCAGGACTCCGAACTAAATCTGAATGTTTCTGACATCATACTTGCTACTGGTTACAAACCCTCCAACGGAGACAATTTAATGAGTTTCGGATGGGGAAAGAGTCCAGGCATCTTCACCGCACCGGAATTTGAGAGATACTACGCGTCGAACGGTCCTACCAATGGGGAACTGACCACTAAAGATGGAAAAAAACCTGGTTCTGTGGCAATTATCGTACATGCAGATGGAACGGGAAGCTTCTCACATATCAACACCATGTACTCTTTGAAATTCCTGCATTATTTCGAAGAGAAGTTACCGGATGTAAAAATCCAGGTATTTCTGGACAGCTCATATTCACCCGGTTACGCAGAGGATAGATATCATGAACGCTGGCAGGATATCAGTACTGATCTCATCAGTTATAAAGGAACACCGGAAATAAGTTCCGGATCAGATGAAAATCTGATAACCATCTCATGCAAAACGGATAATGGTGATATTACTACTCAAGCCGAAATGGTAGTTCTGGGAATATCCATGCAACCATCGAAGGGAACAACAGAATTCCTCGATATGCTTGAATTGAACCGCAACGATGAAGGATTTATCAGTAATCCTGATTCTACACATTCATCAGTCCTTTCGAGCATACCAGGTATCCTGATAGCCGGTTGCGCCGGTGGACCTTCGGACATTCCGACTTCCGTCACGAAAGCTGCAGCTGCAGTCGGTCGGGTTCTATCCTCCTCCAACCGGATGGAGGAATAATGCCTTCCGGGAGAATCGGCGTGTTTGTATGTGCCTGCGGTCCGAAT
>DAOWJX010000291.1 GCA_030640155.1 Candidatus Aegiribacteria sp.
GCACATTCAGAAGATGTTATACAGGATGTTGAACCCATTCCTTCAGATCCAGCCCACTGGCGCATGATCGAATTAACTTTGCCGGGAATTTCATGAACTGATGGAATATACATTCCGGGTAATGTTGCAAGTCTTCTAAGCAATTTCTTCTTTGAGGCTCCCTGTGCACCAAGACTCTTAATTGTGTCCAGGACCGGACCTAACGAAGGTTCGGTTTCTCCAATAACAAATGCATCCATGAAAAGTGAAAGTGGCATTGGATTTGCGGTAACAGAGATCCCACTTGCGATTACAAGCGGCCATTTATCAATTCTGTTCTCAGATCTGAGCTTAATGCCAGAAAGATTCAACATCTGTAGAATTCTGATATAGTCAGCTTCTTCTGAAGGAGTGAAAACCAACAGATCGCATTCCTTTATTGATTTTCCAGTCTCGAGTGTTATCGCGGGGTGATTGTATCGACTTCTCCAGTGGTATTCATCTAGAACCGGAAAAAATGATCTCTCACAACAGGTTTCCGGCCAGGAAACCAATTGCTGATACACACTCTGAAAAACGAGAGAGGACATCGCATAACTGTATTCCCTGGGAGAAGCTAGTATTATTTCAAAAATTCCATGTTCTGAAACAGTCTGATGACATATTTCCTTCGCAAGTATCCTGCGTCGATTCTCTTCGTAATGCTCGGCTGCAGGTTTTCGGCTCATATATATTACCCTCCATTCATGGATGTGGGTAATATACGGAAACAAATAGCATATAGCTAGATAAATAGGTTATATTGTTGTTATCATGTGTATTATCCATCATCAAACCATTTGCGCTATCGTCTGAGAAATGGTGGATGCTTCTTCCTGTCCTCTTTGTGCTTGGTTCTAGCTGCTCCAAGAGTAAACGGTATTGAGCTGCGTTCACCGGATCCAGACGATGTATTCACTTGTAATCTATCAGGTAATTTGAAATCCATCTCTTCTATATCAGTATCTTCCATTTCCCCGAACCCGGTGGCAATTACAGTTACCTTGAGCTTATCCCCCATCTCTTCTATTGTACTTGTTCCAAGAGATACATCCGCCTGAGGTCCAACGGCTTTTGTAACTATCTCCACTGCTTCATGAAATTCTGTAAACTTCATACTTGAAGAAGCCTGTACGCTCACGAGAAGTGACTTAGCTCCCTCAATTGAAACATTCTCAAGCAATGGATCTGAAATCGCTCGTTTGGCAGCTTCAGATGCCCTGTGCTCTCCGTTGCAACATCCTGTACCCATCATGGCTCCACCGCCAGTTGTTATAACTTTCTTAATATCCTGAAAGTCAAGGTTCATTAGACCTGGTGATAAGATGATGTTAGCAATTCCCTCAACAGCATCTTTCAGGGTTTTATTACCTCTTTCAAGTGCATCAATCAGTGTCTCGTCTTCACCTGCTTCACGGAGCAGACTATCATTCGGAATCACAATGAGAGTATCGACCTCTTTCTTGAGCGCGGATATTCCCTGTTCAGCTCTGATCTTCTTGACAGAACCCTCGATTTCGAATGGTCTTGTTATCACGCCAACAGTTATCGCACCAAGTTCTCTTGCAATCCGGGCTACGACCGGGGCAGCTCCGGTACCTGTTCCTCCGCCCATTCCAGCTGTAATGAAAACCATGCTGCTGTCCTGAAGGTTTTCTTCAATTTCATTTCTGCTCTCTTCCGCAGAACTCTCTCCAGTTTCACAGTTTCCTCCGGCACCAAGACCACCGGTCAGCTTAAGCCCCAGCTGAACTGTCAGATCAGCCTTGCAATTGTTTAGAGCCTGTAAATCAGTATTCATAGCTATATACTCTACACCGACTATGTTAGCACTCAGCATACGATCAATTGCGTTACAGCCACACCCTCCTATTCCGGCAACTGTTATTTTGGGTTTTCCGCGATACTCCTCGGTCACATCAACGATCTGAAGTCGAGGTCCATCCTCCTTAGGTATCATCATTCCTCCTTTTGTTTATTATCTCAATCTGTTAAATAACCCTTTTATACGAATAACTATATTTTCAAGAGGATTCAACCATTTTCTATACTCGTATTCACTCTTCTCTTCTCGTGAGAGAAGCACCAACCCTACCGCAGTAGCAAATTCTGGTGTTTCTGCAAGGGGTGAAGCCATATTCAGGCCTAATGACGTTCCTATCTCTGCGGGAAGACCCATAACTCTTGAAGCCGCTCTGGTTATTCCCATAAGGTGAGATGTTCCGCCTGTCAGCACAATTCCAGCTGGGAGATCAGTCTGGTGTATTCCAGCCCTGTTGATTTCATTCAAAATATCATTCATCAATTCATGAATTTTTCTGGAAGCGATTCCTGAAATCATTTCGGATGATATGGATATGGAGTTTCTCCCACCAAATGTGCTGGCGGTTACGTTTCTCTCTCCACGTTTTTCAATACCGGAAACATCTGAGTATTCCTTCTTCAGCCTTTCAGCCTCTGAGTGCGGAATGCGTAATTGCTGAAGATCTCTGGTTATCGCTTCAC
>DAOWJX010000345.1 GCA_030640155.1 Candidatus Aegiribacteria sp.
AGGAACGCCAGATAACTGAGGATACCAGACCCGAGGAGGTCCTGGTTATACGAATAACAGAGTACACTAGCCCTTCTGAACTGGCTGAATTGACGGATCTTCCTCTGAGTAAGGTTATCGGAAAATTCATGGAACTCGGAGTGATGGCTACAGCAAATCAAAGGCTTGATGTTGAGACTGTTTCGCTTGTAGCAGATGAGTTCGGCTTCGAGGTGGAAACGGTAGAAAGTTATGGAGCGGAAGAGATTGAGGAGAAGCGCTTAAGCACAGACGGAGCTGAAGTACCCAGATCACCTATTATTACTGTTATGGGACATGTTGATCATGGCAAGACGGCTCTTCTGGACAGAATAAGATCCACAAATGTTCTTTCAACGGAGTCAGGTGGAATAACACAGCACATTGGTGCGTATATAACAAGCCTTGATGATAATCGAAGGATTACCTTTATTGACACTCCCGGACATGAAGCTTTCACAGCCATGAGAACAAGGGGCGCGAGAGTTACCGATATTGTAGTACTCGTAATTGCTGCCGACAGTCGAGTCATGCCTCAGACGGAAGAGGCCATTGATCACGCAAGAGCTGCCGGAGTTCCAATTGTAGTAGCAATAACCAAGATTGATCTGCCGACAGCTAATACTGATTTTATCAAGAAAGATCTGGCTTCTCACAAGGTACTTGTTGAAGAATGGAGCGGTGATATTCTCTGTTCCGAGGTTTCTTCAATTACGGGTGAGAATATTGATGATCTGCTGGAAAAGTTGATTCTTCAGACAGATATGCTTGAGCTGACCGCATGTCCTGACAGGCCTGCAAAAGGCACAGTTCTGGAGGGTGAGATCGATCCCCGCAGTGGAATTGTTGTCAATATTATTGTCCAGGACGGCACACTCAGACTTGAGGATTATTTTATAGCAGGGCGTTTCAGCGGTAGAGTCAGGGCAATGTACGATGATAAAAATAAAGAAATTGAAGAAGCCGGTCCCGGGATCCCTGTACAGATTCTAGGTTGTTCAAATGTCCCGGACGCAGGAGAATCGTTTGTAGTGGTTGAGTCCGAACATGAGGCCAGGAAAGTCACTCGAATACGTCAGCTGGTTCAGCGTGAAAGAGATCTTCATGCAGGCAGAATGATTTCACTCAAGGATTTCTGGCAGAAAGCCGGAGAAACAGAAGGTGTACTCAATCTGATTATCAAAGCAGATGTTCAGGGGACAGCGGAAGCCATAGTTGATACACTGACCAGGCTCGGTAACGATGAAGTATCTGTTAACATCATCAGAAGCGGAGCAGGTGGAATATCAGGGAATGATGTCAATCTTGCCGCAGCCTCAAATGCGGTGATAATCGGTTTCAGAGTCCGTCCGGATGCAAGAGCGCGTGAAGAAGCTATAGTACTGGATATCGAGATTGCTACATTCAGTGTTATTCATCAGGTAGAGGAAACCGTGACCAAGGCTCTCTCTGGTCTTCTCAAGCCTGAGAAGAAAGAAGAGTTTCTTGGTTCAGCGGAAGTCAGAGATCTCTTCAAAGTTCCCAAAATTGGTGTTATTGCCGGATCATATGTTGTCAACGGTATCATCAGAAGAAATGCGCGTGTGCGGTTAGTCAGGAATGGCGTGGATACATGGTCAGGCAGTATCAGTTCTCTGAAGCGATTCAAAGAAGATCGCAAGGAGGTTAAAGCGGGTTTTGAATGTGGTATCGGTCTTTCGGGATACAACGATATCAAAGTTGGCGATGTTATCGAGGCATTCGAGATACTATCGGTATCCAGGGAACTCTGATTGACGGGAAGTTGAAATGAACGAGAGAAAAAGAAGCAGGCTCTCCGGTGATATCCGCCGGATACTTGAGGAAACAATTATTCGGGATGTTTCTGACGATAGGCTCCAGAATGTACTGATAACAAGAGTAAAACTTGCTCGTGATGGATCACATGCTACAGTGTTTTTCGAGACAACCGGTTCAGAAACTGATTCTGAAGAGGCCTGCACGGCAATGAAATCAGCTGGCGGATTCCTCAGATCCAGGCTGGCGGATACAATCAGGATGAGAACTGTTCCAATACTCTCTTTTGTGCATGATTCATCCGGAAAAGACGGAGATAAAGTACTTGGCATCATAAAGAACCTGGAGAGCGATTGACATCTTCTGACATGTGCGGTGCAGCATATCTGCTGGATAAGTCAAGCGGTATCACTTCAAGGATGGCAACTTCAACAGTGGCTGAAGCCTGGGGTTTCACTAAGTACGGGCATGCTGGAACTCTCGATCCTGACGCAACCGGACTTCTGATAGTGCTTCTGGGGAAAGCTACAAGATTATCCAGATTTATCACATCCGGCGAGAAGCGATACAGCTTCGGAATTGAGTTTGGCATTAGAACAGATACGGATGATACAACCGGGAACATTCTCGAAAGAAGATCCGCCGGGCATTTAAAGCAGAAAGATATTCAGAGAGTTCTCAAGAGATACACGGGAAATATTATCCAGAAAGTGCCAAGTTATTCCGCTGTGAAAATAAACGGTGTCAGAGCTTACAAAACAGCGAGAAAAGGTTTGCTTCCGAATACACCGGAGAAGAGAGTTCGCGCAAGCGACTGGAAACTGATGAAATATGAGAACAATAAAGCATACTTTGCTGTCACTGTGAGTTCAGGGACCTATGTCAGAGCCCTGGCAAGAGATATCGGGAACGATCTTGATGTCTGCGGGGCTGCGTTCGATATCAGAAGGCTTTCCATCGGGAGTATCACCATAGAGAATTCATCTCGCGAACCGGACAATCCTGAATCGCTGCTTTCGATGACTGCTCTTCTCGATGAATACGAGAGCGTTGTTCTGAGTGATTCAGATAAGCAGCTTATATCGCATGGAGCAAGGCTTAACAGTACGCTTACAGGTACAGTGGTTCTGCTTGATAAGCAGGGCAGACTGGTGGCAATGTCAGAGGGGGATGGCTCTTCATTGAGACCCCTCTGCGTACTTATCGAGGATTGAAGATATGACACTGGCAATCGGCAGTTTCGATGGGATACATACGGGTCATGAAGCGGTAATAAGGGCAGCGCTACTGAAAGACACGAACGCGGGAGTTGTCTGTTTTGAGCCGGTACCTCGTCAGTATTTCGGAAAAGGATCGTGGTCAAGACGTCTTACAACTTCATTTGAGAGAGCAAAAATATTACGCGAGTTGGGAGTAAAGAAGATTCTGCTGTATCCATTTGATAAGACTACGGTAAACATGGAGCCGGAGGTCTTTCTTGAGGATCTTTATGCCAGGGAGCAGTTTTCACGACTTGTTGTAGGTTACGATTTCCATTTTGGCAGAGAGCGGAAAGGTACAGAGCTTTTTCTCAAGCAATGGTGTACTTCAAGAAGAATTGATACTATTATTGTACCTCCGCTGAAGACCGGTAATATACCGGTTAAAAGCGAAAGAATCAGAAATCTTCTCGAAAACGGCGATGTTCGTCAGGCTGAATTACTGCTTGGCAGGAGATATTCAGTTACCGGGGTCGTATCGAGAGGCAAGGGAGTGGGACGCAAATTAGGTTTTCCCACTGTAAATGTCAGGGTTCCATTCTGTAAATTGCTTCCAGAACCCGGAAGTTATACCGGAATCGTAACCCTGGATGAAAGTGACAGGCGAATGCCTGCAGCCGTATTTGTTCCGGGAAACGCCACCGGTCCGGTTGAAGCGCATCTGATCAACCGGATAGAGAATCTGTATGGCTGCGGTATAACCGTCAGCTTCTGTTCGAGGCTGAGAGGGATAGCATCATCTGGTTCCATGGGTGAGTTATCAAGCCTTATAGCAGAGGATGTCAGAAATGTTAAGAAACTTGCTGAAGAAGAAAAATGGATGGAGGATCCAGAAAGATGAGTATCACCGCCGATAAAAAGGCAGAACTTGTTAAGACATTCGGAAATAAAGAACAGGACACAGGTAAGTCTGAAGTTCAGATAGCGATTCTGACCGAAAAGCTTAAGAATCTTACCGAACACTGTAAGATTCACAAGGATGACCATCACAGCAGAAGAGGACTTCTGAAGATGGTCGGTAAGAGGAGAAAGCTACTCAATTACTTGAGTAAAAAGGATATTGAGCGATACAGGACAATAATAAAAGAACTCGGATTGAGACGATAGAAACTCAGGCGGATTACCGGCACATCTGGAAATTGAAAACTCAATCAAAGTGATGCATGTATGAATAATTCCTGCAAGATCGCAGGGATTAAGAAAAGAAGAGATGGTAGAAGAAAAAATGTCAAATGTAGTGAAATGTGAAATTGCTGGAAGAACGCTTTCGATCGAGACCGGTCGTATGGCAAAACAGGCCCATGGCTCAGTGTACGTTACATATGGAGGTTCTTCCGTTCTTGTAGCGGCAACTTCAGGCGGATTGAGAGATCTGCCTTTCTTTCCCCTTACGATAGAGTACCGAGAACGAACCTATGCCGCGGGTAAGATCCCGGGCGGCTTCTTCAGAAGAGAAGGTCAGCCACAGGCGAAGGAAATTCTTACAGCCAGACTGATAGACAGACCCCTCAGACCTCTGTTTCCATCGGAATACATGGAGGAGACCCAGGTCTACTGTCTGGTACTGAGTTCAGATGGTCAGAACGATCCGAGCCTCCT
>DAOWJX010000169.1 GCA_030640155.1 Candidatus Aegiribacteria sp.
ACACGCTGCGAGCCAGGTCGAAGCCTTTCACTGCCCATACTTCGATGCCTTCTCTGGAAATACGTTCAAGAACCGGTCTGACAATCTGTTCCTGACGAAACGATCCCGCTGCTGCGAAAAGGCAGATATCCTTTCGATTCATTTCCCTCGCGAGAAGAGGTGCTAGACCATGAGCTATGCCAGGGTCGGGTCCTGTGTAGACCCCGGGTACGTCTCCGGACAGGAGCCACCTGCATGCTGCTTCAGTTATCGTATCAGGTCGTGCTGTGTTTTTCATACAGCTCAATTGATACATCCGGTCACGGGATATCACCAGTCTTATATTGGTATCTGCCGTATGCGCGGTGTAGATTAGTCCCATGAAAACTGAATCTGATCAAAAGAAATTGATGCTCGGAAGAGCGGTATCCCTGGTCTGGAAAAGCAGCCGCGGGCTGACGATTGCCAACCTCCTGCTTACTCTTCTTCAGGGACTGCTTCCCATTATTCCTCTTTACCTGATGAAACTCCTTATCGATTCAATCGGGGAGATCATATCGGGAGTAGATACTTCCTCTTTCGATCATATTGGTCTGCTCATAGGTATCATGGGTGCTGTCGCGCTCCTGATTGTTGTTGTAAAAACTCTAGCCGGGTTCGTGGAGCAGGCTCAGACCAGAGTAGTTACAGATTACATGCAGGATATTCTCCATGAGAAATCCATCGGTGTTGACCTCGCATACTACGAAGATTCACGTTTCTATGATACTCTTCACAGGGCACAGAGAGAAGCACCTTCCAGACCCACAAGTATTGTCAACGGCCTGATCAGGACAGCTCAGGGCAGTGTTTCACTGCTTGCTATGATCGGTCTGCTTCTGTCATTCCATTGGTATGTTGCTGCTGTTCTTGTTGTCGCAGCTTTACCTGGAGTGTTCGTTAAGCTCAGGTTCTCGAAAATAACCTGGAAATGGCAGCGAAAAAGAACGGAGACAGAACGCAGAGCATGGTACAAGCACTGGCTCATAACCTCAGTTGGACACGCTAAGGAACTGCGGCTGTTCGGTCTGGGTGAGCACTTCAGAAAAAGCTATCGGGATTTGAGAAGCATCCTCAGAAAAGAAATGCTCAGTATAGCAAGAAAGAAGGCGGCGGCTGATCTGACCACCCAGGCAGTCGCAACCGTACTGGTTTACGGTTCATTCGCGTTTATCGCATGGCAGGCTTTCATCGGTCTTATAACCATCGGTGGTATGGTGATGTACTTTCAGGCTTTCCAGAAGGGATTGGGATATCTCAGGGAGTTGCTTGGAAATCTGGCAGGACTTTACGAGGGAAACCTGTTCCTCACAAATCTTTTCGATTTCCTTGATATCAAGCCATCCATTGTTGATCCTCCTGAACCGAAACTATTTCCCTCATCTGTCAGCGATGGAATTGTCTTTGATCATTTAAATTTCGGATACCCCTCCAGCAACCGAAAAACCCTTGAGGATATTTCACTTACGATCAATCAGGGGGAGATGCTTGCTCTGGTCGGAGAGAACGGTTCCGGAAAGACAACACTGATAAAACTGCTTTGCAGACTCTACGATCCTGATTCAGGTACAATCAGCGTTGATGGAACCTCTTTGAAGAATTTCAGAATAGAGGAGCTTCGCGAAAACATCAGCGTGATTTTCCAGGATTATGCCAGATACCACCTCACAGCCGGACAGAACATCAGTCTGGGCGATATTAAGCACAACACGGATGAATTCGCCATTCGACAGGCAGCAGTTACAGCGGGAGCCGACAGACTTATCTTGAATCTGCCGGATGGTTACGATACTGTTCTGGGCAGGTGGTTCAAGGGTGGAAAGGAACTCTCCATTGGTGAATGGCAGAAGATTGCGCTTGCAAGAGCATTCATCCGGAATACTCCTATTGTGATTCTCGACGAGCCGACCAGCGCACTGGACGCTAGATCGGAGCATGAATTATTCCAGAGGTTCAGAGAACTTGTAACGGAAAGAACCTCTATCATCATCTCACACAGATTTTCCACTGTAAGAACGGCTGACAGAATCGCCGTAATACATAAAGGGAGAATCATAGAACAGGGAACCCATCAGGAACTAATGGAAAAAAGCGGAATGTACCGCAAAATGTATACAATCCAGGCCAGCGCCTACAACTGATTAAATAGTGACAGGCACCTTTTAAAAAATGATGGCCTGCCAAATTAACAGACCATCACCCACAGCTGAATTTAAATAGTGCCTGTCACTATTTAATTATAGACCTTGCTGGAGAATCTCCGGATCGATGAAACCGTCATTATTTCCTGAAGATTTACCTGGCTGATGACCGAAAGTACATCCTGCTACTGTCGCAGCCCCGTCACCAAATTCACAGGCTGCGGACCAGCCTCTGTTCATGCCTTCATCAAGTGAAATCAATTCAGGTTTTACATATTTCTCAGGAAATCTATTCATTACTCACCTTCCCTGCTTATTTAAATCATACATAGTATTACTGCATTGTTTATCTAATATTGTCAAGTAGTTTACCAGAAGAGCTTTCTTACAAGTTTGCAGTGAACTTTTACGATGATGAAAGGGATTACTGAAGCCAGTGGAAAAGATCTTCTGCCTGGTGTTTTCCATCTTCCTTTTCGCAGAACACCGATAACCCTTAACAGTTCCTCATTCGTATCTGTATGAAAAGGAGGATCTTCACCGCTTCTGTCACCAGCGGTACAAAGATCAATCATATTGCCAGATCCTTCTTTTATTGAAATAAATCTATGAACAATGGGTTCATTATTATTGTATTCGAGTACAATGATGTCATTAGAATTCAGTTCGGAAGGAAGAACTCTCTCAGCTCTAAGAATATCGCCCGGTATGAATTCCGGCCACATGGAATTACCTTTAACATATCCGTGAAGAGCGCCATTTTTTTCACTGGTGAAATTCACTATTCAATTCCGTTTATCAGGCTTCTGAGAACCTCTTGCCTTGAATATCTGAGAATATATGAAGGAAAGCTTCTGCAAATCTCCATTACAGAAGATCTCTGGGGAGATCTTTCATCTTCTGGAAGATCAAGGTACGCCATAAGCTGATTCTTGTGGAGTATCCGGTAAGATGCGTAAACCGGAGTGATTCTCTCAAGTAATTCAGGATAACCCTTTTCAAGGAAGACAAGAGTTCCCAGTTTGACGGAATCAGGACGTTTCCCGGCATGCCATTTCCAACTTGCGCAAGGAATCACTCTCCAGATATTATCGGTGCCCTTTGAAACAACAGTGCTGTCATCACCAAGGATTTCAAAACCATTAATTCCCAGAATAGCAGCAGCGGTGCTTTTACCTCCGCCGGAAGGAGCTAGAAACAGAACTCCTTTTTGTTTGTGTGTAATAGCTGAAGCATGAAAAACAGCACCCCTGCCGCTTACGGCTCTTGCCTGAGCTCTGAGTATTGATTTACGCATCTGGATTGATCTTTCTCTTGGAAGGGAAAACTCCTTCTTCATCGGCTCTCATGCAAATCCAATAAGGAGAAATAAAGCTTCCCTCTGAATAATAATTCTGCATTACACATTCACCAAGACATCTCCTCGCATGGATGCAGTTGCCGCAGATACCTTTAAACTTAGCAGGCACATCCCTTCTCAGTTGTTGAAGCAATTCCGAATTCTCCCAGATTTCACGAAGATCATCTTTCAGGAAGTTGCCCATGATAAGTGAACTGCAGGAAAAACCAATTCCGCAAAAGGAAATCCCACCGTCAGGTAATACTCCAAGTAGATTAAGGATAGGGCATCGATTAGCATTTAAGAGACGATTAATCGGCAAAAGTGCCGGGGGGATTGAAACAGAAACGGAAGTACCGCACTTGCTGTGGATTTCTCTCGCGAAATTGATGAGATCTTCAATATTACCATTCGAAATAGAGGTGTCTGTTGCTCGTCCAATAGG
>DAOWJX010000289.1 GCA_030640155.1 Candidatus Aegiribacteria sp.
AGATACCATTCGATAGTCTGACCAATTGCATCAGAGCAGGAGAGTATTCTATTTCCACTCTGCCAGACAATCCGGTGACAGCTTATCCCTTTCAATTCTTTGACAATTGCGACAGGCTTGATATTTGACCGCAGTGCAAGCGAAACGAGTCTGCTGATAGCTTCCGATTGACTCGCTGCGCATCCCCCAGCCTTGCCCATCTGAGAGAATATCTCGACAGGTCCATCCGCGTCCATATTGATGGTTACGTAAAGGTTACCACAACCGGTCCTGATTCTCCTTGTAATACCGGATGTAACATCTCCCCTGTCTCGGGGACCGATCGGAATCGCAGGGAGTGGGACATCAATCATCTGATCTTCTGATGTGGAACTGTCCAGATTGAGAACCTGCTTATCTCTACTCTTGTCACGGTATACAGTAACACCCTTGCAACCAAGTCGTCTGGATAGTTTGAATACTTCCGCAACATCCTCACGAGTAGCATCCTCAGGTAAATTAACAGTTTTTGAAACAGCGTTATCAGTGTACTTCTGGAAAGCAGCCTGCATTCGGACATGGTAAGCAGGAGAAATGTCATGAGATGTACTGAATACCCTCTGGACATCAATCGGAATTTCATTTATTCCCTGACATGAGCCTTTTTCTGCCACCAGGCTCATGATCTCTTCGGAAGCAAATCCCCTCTCTTTGGCTACTCTTGCAAATTCGGGAACAACTTCATGCAGCTCATCGTTCTCGTCAAGAAGATTACGCCTGG
This sequence comes from Candidatus Aegiribacteria sp., assembly GCA_030640155.1. Taxonomy (GTDB): domain Bacteria; phylum Fermentibacterota; class Fermentibacteria; order Fermentibacterales; family JCC-6; genus Aegiribacteria. The sequence goes on from DAOWJX010000289.1 coordinate 761, forward strand.
TGAATGACAGCGCAAACACCGGCTCGATTCCTCCTGAACATCCAGCAAGAATACTTATGGAACCAGTAGGAGCTATTGTTGTTACAGTAGCATTTCGGATCGGAGACTGATGTTTTTCATCGTATACGCTGCCCTTGAAATTCGGAAAAGACCCTCGTTCCTCAGCCAGGTCAGTACTGGCTTTCTTGCCCTTCTCAGCAATAAAACTCATCAGATCCTCAGCGAATAGAAGAGCTTCTTCTGAATCGTAAGGCATCCCCAGTTTGAACAGAAGATCGGCAAAGCCCATTACTCCAAGTCCGATTTTTCTGTTTCCAGCAACCATTTCCGCTATTTCTGGAAGAGGATACTTATTCACTTCAATAACATCATCAAGAAACCTTACTGCATTCACAACGGTTTTCTCAAGCCTGGTCCAGTTCATTGCCCGGATTCCATCATCTCTTTGTTCCGTCATGACAGAAACGTTCACTGAACCCAGATTGCATGCTTCGTATGGAAGAAGAGGTTGCTCACCACAGGGGTTCGTTGCCTCAATATCGGCAATATGCGGTGTAGGATTTGCATCATTCATTCGATCGATGAAGATGATTCCAGGTTCTCCGGAATTCCACGCTGAATCTACAATTGCATTGAAGATTTCTGTGGCTTCTCTGCTTCCGACAGTGTTACCTTCTCTGGGATTAACAAGATCGTAACTTGTCTGCCTTTCAACAGCATTCATGAATTTATCAGTAGCAGCTACGGAAAGATTGAAATTGTTCAGTTTCTTCATGTCTCGCTTGATTTTGATAAACTCATCAATATCAGGATGATCTACCCGCAAAACAGCCATATTGGCACCTCGGCGGACACCGCCCTGTTTCACTGTTTCTGTAGCCTGATCAAAAACAGTCATAAAGGATAATGGGCCGCTTGAAACACCTTTTGTAGACATCACAGTATCGTTTGCAGGACGTACACTTGAAAATGAAAAGCCTGTTCCTCCACCGCTCTTGTGTATCAGAGCAGTGTTCTTAACTGCGGTAAAGATACTCTCCATGCTGTCCTCTACAGGAAGGACAAAACAGGCAGATAGCTGACCAAGAGCTGTGCCAGCGTTCATAAGTGTTGGAGAATTGGGAAGAAATTCCTTTCTTGCCATCATATTATAAAATGATATTGTCCTCTGTTCGACATCATCATTGAACTTCTCTTCAGCTGCAGCAACAGTGGAAGCAACTCTCCACAGCATCTCTCCGGGTTCTTCCAGGATTTCTCCGGTTACTGATCTGTTAAGGTAACGCTTTCTAAGGACTATGATTGCGTTATCGGTAAATTCAGGTTGAATCAAATCACGAGCATGAGATGCGGTTTTCTGTTCAGCAGACGTCTCTTCTGTATCAGTTCCTGCTTCTGAAAAGAGATCCTGCTGAAGACGTAACTCGTCCAACGACACCCTCCTGCCCCCTTGCGGGGCTTTCAATCACAGATATTACAAATTATCATGTGATAATCATCATCTATAAGACCGAATCGAAGTCCTCAATAAAACAAGGACGTAATAATTTCCTGTCAAAGGATTGTTTTGACGTCAAACGTAGACTATCAATATTTTGTGCTTTTGGCAAGGGGGCACCACAACAGGTTGTGTATACATATAACCTCTTGCCATTTCTCTGGTTCCTTCGCTAGTATAGAGCAAACGGATTGCAGGATAATTCTGGAGTAATATGAAAAGTGAGCAAAAACAGATATTTGAACAGGAAATACTCAGCCATCTTGACAGACTCTACGGGTATGCGATGCATCTATGCAGGAACAGTGACGATGCCTCAGACCTCGTACAGGATACATATGTCAGTGCTCTGAGATATGAAAAGCAATACTCCTTAGGAACAAATGCGGGTGCATGGTTGTTTACAATCATGAGAAACACTTTTTTAAACAGGATGAGATCAAAAAACAGAAAACCTGTTGGATTAGCCGGTGAGTGGATTGAAGAATTATCTCGAAAAGACATTTCTGAGCTTAGAAAGCTCGGACCGGATCCGAGTGTGCAAATGCTTGACGATCTTCTGAAAGAGGATATCAGAGAAGCAATAGACAGTTTACCAAAGGAGTTCAGGGATGCGATTGTACTGTGCGATGTTCAGGGGTTTTCATACTCGGAGATTGCTTCAATTCTTGATATTCCAATCGGCACTGTAAGATCTAGAATACACAGGGGTAGAAGCATTCTACGACATCTGCTTGCGGAGTGGAAGAATATTGCGAAGGAGGGAAGATAATATGACTTGTGAGGATGCTCACTATCATATGCATGACTACATTTCCGGTGAATTAGCTCCGGAACACTATGAACCCCTGATGAATCACCTGGAAGAATGTGGTTCATGCCGCGCGTTGTTCAACCAAACTCGACTTCTTCAGACTACAGTAAGGGCTTTTATGCAGTATGAAACCCCTCCCGAGCTTCAAACAGCTGTTTCCCGGATTCTTCTTGACGTCTGATCATCAGAGGTCTACTTCGATTATGAGGGAATCAAAATATCCTGCCATATTCGCCGCATGTGTTCTCCTTTCCGCAATACCTGTCCTGTTCAGGAAACCTGCAGCAACAATTGTCAGGCTCGATGAAATCGCAATTCTGGCTGCAGAAGTTTCAGAGAGAGACACGCTTTGGATGGGGGATAACACCTTCTTCAATTTGCAGCTGCCGGCACCAGGAACTGTTGCTTTCGGTTCACATGAATACTACCCTTATCATCTGACAACAGTGAGAGATGCAGCTTCAGGTGATGTCATGGTTATGATAACTTCCCGGATAAGTATTCCCTTCATCAGACCTCAGGATACTTCTACTCATTCATTTAAAACTCCTTTTGATGGGAAAGTCTATGTACTTATACATGCTGGTTCAAATGGATCCTGGCCGGCAAGACTCTTTTCAGTTATTAGTAATGATTGATTCAAACAATTATGTATAGGTATCCTCGGATATTATCAAGCCTATCAGTGGAAAGACGAGGACATGAAGATTTCTGTTTTACTTACTATTGCGTTTATCCTTACTATCATATTCAACGGGTGTAATTCAGAGGAAAACAGCGCTTCTCAGGCAGAATATATAGAACCATGTGAACCAGTTACGGTGGTTTTGCCAGGTTACGTGATGGAACCTGCGGGAGACACGGTATCAGTTCCGAACAGCACTTCTGTTATGCTTTATTACTGGCTACCGCTGGAAAAGTTTGAGGCAATGGAAGTAGATCTGCTTTTCCTGGCATCAGTCGATTCAACAATTCTTGTACTGCCTGTACAGCCTGATCAGGAATCCAGAAATCATGCCCAGAGGGTTGTAAACAGCCTGGAAATTTCTCTTTCTGTTTACCTTGCGGATTCCACTCTCATGGAAATATTCGAAGGGACTGTTCTTCCTATTACTGTTCTTTATACTCCCGAAGGTGATCTTTTTACCGCCGAAGGATTCGGAGCTCCATTACGCATTCTTGAAAAACATCAGACAGGGATTTGATGGATTATTTCTTTTTAAGTGATGTGCACATGTTCCCGGAGCCGGAAGAACATCCTGGCCGGGATAGATTCATCAATTTTCTAGGTTCTCTTCTGCTGGATCATGATCCCGGACAGCTCTGGATATTAGGAGATCTTTTCGATTTCTGGTTCGAATACCGCAGTGTTATACCATCCGGATACGATAGAACATTATCAGCTATCAGAAGACTTTCCGATTCAGGATGGGATGTCAATTTCATGCCGGGCAACCATGATTTCTGGGTAGCTGAACACTTCTCACGGGCAACTGGTACCTCAATCCATTACGGGGATTATCTGGTAAGGAATATCAACGGCAGGAATGTACTGCTTGCTCATGGAGATGGTCTTGGTCCAGGAGATACTGGATACAAAATAATGAAACCGGTACTTCGATCCGGTCTGAGCAGATTTCTCTTCGGTCTCATCCACCCGGATATCGCAACGTATTTTGCCCGTATTTTCTCGGATACCAGCAAGAGGATTCTTCGTCGGGATCTGGATTCAATACCTCCTGGAATAGAGAAGTGGGTGCAGGACAGATTCGAGGAGGATATTGATATTGTAATAACAGGTCACACACATCTGGACAGTATTCTCCACATGAAAAACGGCATATATGTTTCTCTTGGAGACTGGCTCACGAGGTGCACTTACTGCATAATCAGAAATAATAGTCCGGAACCGGAGCTTTTATCATATTCTGATAGAATATTCGCAGATAATTTCCAGCATGAAGAAGGAGTAT
>DAOWJX010000190.1 GCA_030640155.1 Candidatus Aegiribacteria sp.
GAATCAGCATGCGCTTCCCACTCTTCGATCTCTGTTTCAAGCAGTTCCTTCGCGTCAGCTACTTCTCCCATAGTATTAAATATTCTGTCCGAATCAATAACTGCGATTGTCTGAGCAAAGATCACATAGGCAACCGTCAACAGAATCAATGGTAATAACCTCATAAAAAAGCTCCTTTAATAAATTAACGGATTATGGAATATTCACGAATCCGTAAGACAGAGCAAACGGAACATGATCAGAGCTAAGCCGGATCAGAAGGTTGTACCAAACTGGAAGTGTGGTTCCCATCCTCTGTCAGGGCCATCAAAACCATATGCGTAATCAAATCCCATTATTCCAAGCATTGGAACCTCAATTCTGATACCGATTCCAGCACCCCTGTTAAGATCCGAGAAATCGCTGGATGACCAGGAGTTCCAAGTGTTACCGGCATCAGCGAATACAGACAGCTGCAGTTGATCGATGATTCTGAATCTATACTCCGCGCTGAGAATGAGCATTGATCTTCCACCTACTGTTTCAAACCCTTCAACAGCACCTATGGAGCGTGAACCATATCCTCTCACTCCATAGAATCCTGTTCCACCGAGCTCGAACAGCTCATATGCAGGAGGTTCTACTCCGGCAAGCGAAGTAATCACTCCTGCTCGAGCTCTCAGGAAGAAAATGAACTTCCAGAATGAAGAAACATACCAGCTTGAATCCAACAGATACTTCTGGAAACCGATATCTCCACCAATCGCACCTCCTGCGAACTCGGCAGTCAAGCTGTTCAAGGATCCGATTGATGCAAATACCTGTCTGTCACGACTGTCTCTGGTAAAATTCAATCGGATGCTGCTGGTCCATCTGGGCCAGTTCTCATCTCGAAGAGAGTAGTAATAACTTGTTGAATCAGTTGTTATGTCAAAGACATCCACTTTCTCCAGAACGTACTTTATCGATGCTGAAGAGTAATCGATCCATGGCAGCGGGCGCCCCACAATAACAGCGCCACCCGTTCTTCGTCTATCGTATTCTGTTCTGTTGTCCGTTGTGTGGAACAGCTCACCGCCAAGAGAAAGAGGTGTATCCATAAACCATGGTTCTGTGAATGTGATATGGATATCCTGTCTTTTCTTTGAGAACTGGTAATTCAGCGTAATATCCTGTCCACGTCCGAAAAGGTTGGTTTCTCCAAGTTCAACAAATCCGCTGAAGCCATCAGTGCCTCCATAGGCTGCCCCGATTCCCGCTTTCCCTGTCGTTTTCTCCTCGACACTGATCAGAAGGTCAACGTCCGGAGAATTATCTATATATTGAAAATCAACATTTACATTACTGAAATAGTTCGTGTAGAAAATATTCCTGTAACTTCTCATAAGTGCGGACCTCTGGAACATGTCGCCAGGATAGACTATCAATTCTCTTCTGATAACATTCTCCAGTGTTCTTGTATTTCCAGTAATATCCACCCTGCGAATATGAGCCCTCTCACCTTCATGGATAAGGAAAGAGATATCAAGTGAATTCAGCTGTTCACCTTCTGTGACGATCGGCTCTATTCCAGCGTAGAAATATCCTCTCTCCTGGAAGACCTCATACAGGGTGAAAAGTGAGGAATCCAGCTTCTCCTGATCGTACTCATCGCCATTTTTTATATCAAGCACAGATACAAGGACTGAATCGGGAAAGGCTTCATTACCCGTAAATGACACATCACCGAATGTGAAGTAATTTCCTTCTTCAACAGTGATATCAAATCTAAGGTGACGCCCATCCTCCAGCATGGATCGATGCACATCCAGAATCTTCGCATCAGGATATCCATGATTCTGGTAATAGATTATCACTGTATCGAGATCTGCTTCAAAGTCACTTTCCCTGAATCTTCCTGATCTCCAGAATGAATCCTGTCTCGTGTCCATCTCTCCTCGAAGCTTGGAATCGCTGAATACGGTATTCCCGAAGAAGTCAATTTCCCCTACTCTTATATCAGGTCCCTCATCGCACTCGAACAGCAGTACACTCCTGTTGCCCGTGTCAGGCTCAAGCCATCTCGGGTTGACGGTTGCCTCATGCCTGTGTTTTTCCGCGTAGAAATGCAAAATTATCCTGCGTGCTCTCTCAACCTGCCCTGGAGAGACAGTCTGACCTGGGAAAAAAGAAAGGGAATCAAGTACATCATTTTCTTTCAGATGACCGGGATTGCTGAATTCAATTCCACTGAGCAACCGATTCTCATTAACCATAATGAGTATATCAGCAAAACCATCAACGGTATCAGCCTGAATTTCAATACTGCCGAAATACCCAAGA
>DAOWJX010000074.1 GCA_030640155.1 Candidatus Aegiribacteria sp.
ACGAGGGCGCGCTGAAGCATCAGACAATCGATGAAATTGATAGAAGGGCAGAAATGCAGGACGAGAAAGTCTACCCTCTTGACATCAGTCAGCTAATGGGCGACCCCGTTACTGTTACTGTTGCTTAATCGATAATCGGAGGACCGGGTGGTAAATCGCCATCCGTATCATCGATATCTTCATCGGAGTCTTTATGAGATAGCGGGTCTTTAGGCAAAAGCTCGCGGTCCTTCAGACCTACGAATTTTCCAAAAGCGGATTTCTCAAGGAGAAGTAATCGCGCTGCCTTTTCTACGACTTCAACCGCGTCACAGGCAGAGTCAATATCCCTGCCAAGACCAAGAATACCGTGTTTTCTCCAGATAACGCAATCACTGTTCTCAAAGGCCTTTGCTGTTTCCACTCCCAGTTCCCATGTGCCGGGGGTCATGTAATCAAGGAAACGTACACCGCGTCCCAGGAGAAGAGATACCTCCGGATGAGATCTGTTGACGGCATCTTCGAGCATCTCTCCCGGCAGGTCACTGGAGGACAGCGCCAGCATATGGGTTGAATGTGTATGAACGAGAGAGGCTGTTGCCCAACCGCGACTTACCGCTCCCGCCAGAACAAGAAGATGGGTGCTGAACTCGCTTGTGGGATCTTTGCTTCCCTCAAGTCTGATGATTTTCAGTCCATCAGAGGAGACCCTGACAGGGATTATTTCCGTGTTGAGTTTCTGCTGAAGTGTTCTGAATCGACTCCAGGCGCAGGTCACCAGGAAAGTTCTTCCAGCCAGTTCGGGCATAGGTATCGGGAGCGGATCGGAGAAAACCTGATTCTCCCATATCATATCGTCTGCTCCTTCCGGAAGCAGAACGGAGATATTTCCCGCGTTAGCCTCGGCCCAACCCGTTCTGGCGAGCTGTGTTGCTATGCGACCGATATCTTCTCTGGTGGACTGAATGATATCCATATCGTCTCTCATTATCTTACTGAAATGTACTCCCGCTCAGAGAACTACCTCAGCTGCTTTTTCTATGATGCTGATCCCTTTAAGAAGATCATCATCCGTGATATTCAGAGGAGGTCTGAATCTTATACTGGTGTGGCCGCAGGGAAGAATGATGGCTCCATTCTTCATTATCGAAGCAATCATTCTGTTTCTGGTTTCTTCGTCCTCAAGATCAAAGGCGCACATGAGTCCACGGCCGCGAATATTCGAGATCTTACCCGGATATTTCTTCTTAAGATTGTGAAGAGCGTCGAGGAGAGTCTTGCTTCTGTTGCGGACGTTTTCCAGGGTGTCTTCTTCGACCATGATTTCGAGGTAACGTGTACACCTGACCATATCAACGAGATTGCCACCCCAGGTGGAGTTAATCCTGCTCGATTCGTGAAACACATTGTCCTTTACATCATCAACACGCTTGTTGCAGGCGATTCCGCAAACCTGGGTTTTCTTACCGAAACAGAAGATATCGGGCTCTACGCCCAGCGACTGCCATGCCCACCATTCACCCGTAAGTCCCATTCCAGTCTGAATCTCATCATAAATGAGCATAAACTCATGCTTATCCGCCCGTTCGCGGAGCTGCTGCAGGAACTCGGGTCTGAAATGATTATCTCCGCCCTCTCCCTGAATTGGTTCAATGAGAAGACAGGCGATATCATGCCCGTATTCCTTGATGGCTTCATCTATCTGTTCAAGCGCTTTTTTCTCGGCTTCGATGACTTCGTCAAGATTCTCCTCAAGAGGGAATTTTATCGATGGTGGATCTATTCTCGGCCAGTCAAACAGAGGGAAGTACATGTACTTTCTCGGATCGGCAGTATTTGTCATGGAAAGAGTATACCCTGTTCTTCCATGGAAGGCTTTTCTGAAATGAATAACCTTCGAACCCAATTCACCTCTGCCTGCTTCGAGATTCTTGCGAACCTTCCAGTCAAAAGCCGTTTTCAGAGCGTTTTCAACTGCAAGAGCACCGCCTGAAATGAAGAAAAGGTACGGGTGGCTGTCAGGAATAACGGTATCCGCGAATGTCTCCACAAAAGAAGCAAGCTCTTCAGTGTAGAAATCCGAGTTGGAAGGCTTGTTTATAGCGACATCAGCGATGTGGTTTCTGAATTCCTCGGTGCAAAGTCCGGGATGGTTCATACCCAGTGGGGCTGAAGCAAAAAAGCTGAAGAGGTCAAGATAGTCCTTATCACCCTGGGAATCATGTATAGTGGACCCTTTGCTTTTCTCAAGGTCAAGAACCATATCAAAACCATCTGCCAGCATATGGTTTGCTATTGTTGACCTGACTTTTGACGCAGGTATGTATTTCATTTATCACCACCCCTTTCGCGAGTTGTATTTTCTGTATGAACAGGATTGTTGAGCACCGGTACACATTGATTGATTTCCAGAAGAATGCCACCTAATCTCTCTTGAATTAGCCGATTTGTCAACACTTCTTGCAGGGTTCCTCTGGAAGTACGTATATTCATATTGTATATTGGAGATTAGTACTATTTGTTTTGAAAATTCATAATAATCAGGGAGAATTCATGAAACCTGTAAGAAGTCTCGAAAAACTGAAGAAGATAGCCAGAGAACTCCCTTCAAAACGTGTTGCGGTTGTACGAGCTGATGAAGTTGAAACCATGAGTGCTATTGGTACTGCTGTCAAAGAGAATATGGCTGAGGCAGTTCTTATTGGTCCTGAAAAAGGAATTCGAGATGCTGCGGAAAAGGCTGATTTCGATCTGAACGGCATTGAAATCATACATGCTGAAGATGACAAAACTGCTTCCATAAAGGGAGTTGAAATTGTACGATCCGGCAAAGCCGATGTCATCATGAAGGGTCTGGTGGCTTCAAGTACGTTCCTTCGCGCTATTCTTGACAGAGAGCTGGGCTTAAGAGCCCCCGGCATTCTCAGTCATGTAGCCGCATTTGATGTTCCAGGTTACGACAAGCTTCTCATAGTTACGGATGCCGCCATGAACATAGCGCCGGATTTCGAACAGAAAGTCGGTATACTGAAAAACGCGATTACAGTTGCTCATGCTCTGGGAATCGATCATCCCAAATCAACTTACGTCTGCGCCAAGGAAATTCCATACGAAAAGATGCCCTGCACGATGGAAGCGGCCAGAATGCAGGAACTGGCGGATGAAGGTGAATTCGGCGATATCATTTTTGACGCTCCTCTTGCTCTGGATCTTGCCGTATCCTCCGAGGCATGCAGGATCAAGAAGATTGAAAGCCCTGTCGGAGGAGATGCCGACATACTGCTTCTACCTGATATTGAAGCAGCCAATGTTCTCTACAAGGCACTCATCTTCATTTCAGGCGGAGAGCTTGGCGCGGTAATTATGGGAGCAACAAACCCGGTTGTACTTACATCAAGAGCTGATTCCGCTGAATCCAAGCTCTGTTCCATAGTTCTATCCAGCGTTGTAGCCGGATACCAGGCAGGAGGCGGGAATTAGTGAAGATAGTACTGGCCAGCGATCACGCAGGGTATCCTCTGAAAAATGAACTGACCGGATGGCTCAAAGATGAAAAGGGGCTGAATATGGATATAGAAGATCTTGGCCCATTTTCTTCCGATTCTGTTGATTATCCGGATTTTGCAGCTTCTCTCTGCAGGTATTTGCTGGATGGCAGCGCGGACTTAGGCATTCTTATCTGTAATTCGGGATTGGGCATGAGCATGACCGCTAACAGATTCAGGGGAATCAGAGCAGCCCTCTGTCTGTATCCACGGATGGCTTATTACGCAAGACATCACAATAATGCGAACGTTCTTGTTCTAGGAGGAGGGATTACAGCCTTTTTCCAGGCCAGGGAAATTGTAGAGATCTTTCTTTCAGAGGAGTTTGACGGCGGACGGCACGGCAGAAGAACCGACAAGATGGATACTGTCTGATTCACACGTATTTGATTATTCCACGGGAGATCACATGATTGACGTAATCTGCGGGGCACGACCTAATTTCATGAAGGTTGATCCCATAATTAAAAACACTGATCCAGCTGTTGAAAATAGACTCATTCATACAGGTCAGCACTACGATCATATAATGTCACAGAGTTTTTTCGATGATCTGGATCTGCCAAGACCTGACGTGAACCTTGAAGTCGGATCCGCGAGCATTACCGTACAGACAGCGACAATAATGCAGCGGTACGAGGAAGTGTTCCTTGAACGGAGACCAAAGGCTATTGTCGTGGTTGGCGATGTTAATTCAACCCTTGCATGTGCTCTTGTTGCGGTGCGATATGGAGTTCCCATAATCCATGTAGAGGCGGGGCTCAGGAGTTTCGATCGCCATATGCCCGAAGAAATTAACAGAGTACTGACAGATCAAATCGCAAATCTGCTTCTCATAACCACCACTGAAGCCAGGGACAATCTGCTGGCCGAAGGCAGGCAGAGTGAAATGATAAAACTTGTAGGGAATCCCATGATTGATACTTTGCTGAGGCTTCTTCCATCAGCTATGGATACAGGATCACACCCACCTGACGAGCCTTACGCCCTGGTTACCCTGCATCGTCCATCAAATGTTGATAATCCGCAGCGCCTTGGTGCTGTCCTGGATGCTCTCGGTAATCTCGAAGGACTCAGGATTCTGTTTCCGGCACATCCACGTACTCTTCGCAATATGGATGAATGGGATCTGAGTATTCCGAAAAGATTATCTATAGTTGAACCCATGTCTTATCTGGATTTTATCAGATGTGAGGTCGACGCATCGGTTGTCATTACGGATTCTGGTGGTATTCAGGAAGAGACAAGCGTTCTTGGTGTTCCATGTGTAACCGTCAGAACCAGTACAGAACGACCGGTGACTCTCGAAATTGGAACGAATGTACTCTGTCCCGATACATCATTGATTCCTGAAGCTGTAGCAAAACAGATTGCATGTCGACCCGATGTTCCCCCTGTCATTCCCATGTGGGATGGGAAGGCAGGAAAAAGGATCGCGGCAGCCATTGAAAACTTTACCGGAGGAGCGAGATGAAACCCGGAAAAATATTAACTCTGATTCTGTTGATTGTTGTTCCACTACTCGCCAGCGGCTGCGGCTCTGGAGAGAGTTAT
>DAOWJX010000235.1 GCA_030640155.1 Candidatus Aegiribacteria sp.
ATTGCCCCCCTCATCCTGAGATCAACAACATGGGAGTTGAAAACAATCTTCTTTCCGGCTTTTTTAAGAGACTGAATATCTCTGCCATCTCTGAAAAAACTCATTCCACCTTCGAGATGATAGATGTCGTAATCCCACAAATCGTACTTTTTTGCGGCCTTCTTAACAAGAGGTGTCCAGATCATGTCCCTTCCGCTCATCAGAATTCTCTCGGTGAAGCTCGGAGTCCAGAATATCCGTTCAGCAGTACCGGTAAACGGCACGTTCAGACTTCCGGCTTTCACTAATCTTTTCACCTTCCAGAGCCATTCCTTATGACCAACGAAAGGTAGATTCAGGCATATATCTTCTTTGTACAGATTCCATGCACGGTAGAAAGTCACCAGCCGACTTTCATGACCAAGTTCCCTGTGTCCTTCAACGAAAAGGTTAAGAATTCCAGTATAATTCTGTGGAGAGATATGCAGAATCTTCATTTCTCCGATACTTCCGTTCGTTTTCTCATGACAAAGACGCCCGCTCCAGCAAGCATCAATGCAATTGTACTTTGCAGCAATAATCCGAACCAGGCGGAAAGCCCGATGGCAACTGCGGCAGTGGCACCAAACATATCGGGAATCCCGTTACCGAGGTTTTTAAAGGCGGTAAAGAGCGGAAATAATGAATAATTCCAGAGCACAGCCTGTCTACCGGGTTCATCAAAAAGGTCAGGTCCGGCTGCCTGTTCCAGCATATTCACATTACTCCAGCAGGCGGGAATACAAACAAGAATTCCGAGAGCGGCAATCAGCCAGAATAGTCGACCTCCTGTGCCTTTCCTGACAATAGGAAGCAGAAGAAAAGGCAGAGTTGTGAAAAGAAATCTCGGTCCCCATCCCGTTCCACCGGACCAGTCGTGAAGCATTCCATGGAGAACAAGTGATAGTACAAAAGGCGTCCATAGCCGCCAGTCCTTCTGGAAAAAAAGCGCGAATACACATAACGGCGCGTAATAGAGAAGACCTTTCCCCGGACTCAGAAGCAAACCGACAATTCCTCCCCTGAACGGCTCAAGAACCATAGCGGGGTCCTGGTTGTGTCCATCCAGAAGGGGACTGCCGAATCTATACCAGTTCACTGAAGCGGCAATCAGAATGAACGGAGCCATCCCCGCAATAAGTTTTCTCGTATTCGCCCAGCCGTTCCAGAACACAGGCAGGAGAAGCAGACTGTCTAGTCTTATCAGAACAGCCATTCCCATGCAAAACCCTGCGATGAGTGTTCTGTCTCTGCATGAGAAGTAGAAACCTGCCATGACAGCCGCAGCGGCTGCGGTTACATCGTAAGGCATTTTCCCGTATACAAGAAACATTCCGCCGATAGCAATGAAAATCAATCTTGCAACGGATACGTTTCTATATTTACTTCTGGCAGCGGCATACATGAACCCTATCAGAATCAGACTGAATCCACCGTTGAGAACGGCGGTTGAAATCTTCCCTGCATCCAATCCAGAAACAACTCCTGAAAAAGCTGCCGGAATCAGGAGAATGGAATAGCCGATACTGTGCGGTATGAAATTCCCGGGTCTAACGCCATCCACAATCCATCCATACTCCCCCGATGCTGTGAGAAAAGGTCGTTGACCAATCAGGGAGCCGGCTACTTCATACTGCGCAATTACATCGGTTGTATACATTCTCCCGCCAAACACAAGAACAAGCAAAGCTGTCCACAGGAGTAATAACCCGCGAAAATATGGATCCTGAACCAGGCTCACTTCAATTTTCCGTAGAGGGTGTTCCTGAAAATCCCTCTCGCGGAGAATGATTCCTTGAATCGGCACAGTCCGTAATTGACATCCATATCCAGGGTGAAAGTACCGAGATCCATATAATGGTATCCCATTTGTTTCGCCCATCTGATAACATCCATGTAAACCAGATTGACCGGTCTGAAAGCTTGATACTCCTGATCGTGTGAGATGTAGAAAGCGAGAGTAACTCTGGGATTGCAGTGGAACATCACCATCCCACCCAGAACTTTTCCGTCTTTCAGAGCAATGAACTGTTTGATACGATCATTTCCCAGAAGGCTTCTAAGAAGTTCAAGTTCTGGAAGAGTATGAGTTGGTTTGACACCATGACGCTGCTGAAGATTTGATTCAAGCACGTGATAGAACAGTGAAAAATCGGAATTCTCCTCGACTGTGACTCCACTTTTCAGAGCCTTCCTCACGCCTCGAAGAGCAGATGAGCGAAATCCCAGATTCAGTTCTTCACCGAATCGAGTCAGATCTATGACTGCTGTCAGTTCCCTTCTTCGATATTTGAAACCCCGTTTGATCAGAGCAAACTCGAGGTAGTTATGAGGTCTTCGGTAATAGATGATCGGGGGTGGAGTCATTTCTATTCCGGTCCAGTCATGAGATCCGCAATACGATTCCAGCGCGTCAATCAACTCTTCCAGTTTACTCAGTCCAAGAGAATCGTTCGTCACCGGGCCTCCGTACGAAGAACCGGGATAGGACCGGAACCAGACACCGTCTTCCCTCTCAGAAAGAGCGCCGGGAATAATCGATACGATTTCTCTGCCGCTTTCAGCTATCAGATGATGATTCTGAAATCTGCCTTCCGGATGATAATCGAGAAAATCAGGAAGATGAAATACCGTACCGTTATTCGAACGGAGAACAAAATCAGTCCATTTCTCTCTATCACATACTTCTGCAGGTCTGATCGTTATCATCTTACCACCGCAACCTTTGCTCTGATAGCCATACCATCCGTTTCTATAATAGCCAGATACACTCCGGAGGAAACATCCTCGCCACTCAATGAACCATTCCAGGACCATTCCTCCCAGCTCTCGGACTGTATACATCCCAGATACTGTCCATCAAGCGAAAACAGTTTCACGGAAATTTGCCGGTCAGCGCCGGTCCAGCAAATGCGAAGCTCTTCTTCAGCGGGAAGAAACGGTTGAGGGTAGAACAGCAGATCGGGACTTTCACCACTTCCCTGCTGCACGATAAGGGTCCAGAGACCTATTATCGAGGAGAAATACAGCTTCCCTTCATCCGATTGAAAGACACTGAACTCGTTCTCGACTCTGCTCGTGGGTATGTATGGCGAATTGGAAGTTGTGAATTCCGTAACCTCAGAGCCATCCACGCAGATGATTGAGCTTCCACCCATGCACCATATTCTTCCTTCGTTATCAACCTGCATTGTTTTTATGGAACCGGTTATTCCTGAAATCTGAACAAACGCGTTTTCCTGCCAGCGAAACAGACCGCTGCCGGTCCCGGCGAGAATATAATCGTCTTTATCCCTGGCAAAACAGAAAACCTGACTGGAAGAAAGACCCCAGGATGTATCGTAGGCCTCTCCCTGTCCTGGATACCAGGTATCCTGTGATTTATCGACAGGATTACCTCCATGAACAAGAAGCTGACATCCACCATTTGAAGCGAACGCTATCCACAGGCTATCCTGACCGCACGGATAGAGTGTCTGGATATTCTTCATAGCAAGTCCATCCGCATCTATTCTGGATGTCCACTCCATACTGCCGGATTCAGGGTCACCGGACACGGCTACAATCCCGCTGATTTCATCAGGAGACTGCCAGTAGGCTTCCTGGGCAATCCAGAGAACTCCATTCTGGACAGAGAGCATTACTACCTGGTTGTTAAGAAGAGGAGCAATAACCTGGACTACGTCTGGAGAAACATCGGAAAGAGAATCAGATACATATGTAATGACCGTGTCATCCTCCATGGAAAATGTGTTTCTGTCATCAATCCATGTAAGTCCGTAATGGTAACTGCCCGTCCAGATTCCCGGACCGGACGATTTCGCAGATGAATACGTTCGGAGAGATCTGGGCATATTCACTGTATTCATATTGAAGGTTATCCATCCACTGTCCGGATAACAAACCATCAGACCTGCATTGTGACTTCCGAGGTACATATTGCCGCTGTCCAGAGTTATCTGATAACAGCTTGACCCCGCCATCCCGGAAACAGGAACCGAAACCCATATTCCATTATCAAGATATCCAAGTCCGTTTCCCGAATTTTCTGTACTCACATTGTTAAGACCGTAACCAACCCAGATCTCGTCACATGCGAATCCGAGGCAGGATGAGAAAGTATTGATGGGATATCCCTCTCCATATGTCTCCCATACACCTTCTTCGACAAATCTTCTGACATTGATGCAGGAAGCAAGAAACCCATCTTCTGTTCGGAGAAGTCCGGTAACCACGGAATCATCACTCATTGAAAAATCGAGAAGAACCCTCCAACTGTCCGGGTTGATCATCTGCGCGACTCCACCCGTACCGAAGCCAAAAACAGAATCAGCTGTAACTGCGTAGATGTCCGAAATGCCAAGATTAATCGTAGCCGTCTCATGACTGGTCCAGGAATCGGGATTGAAAGGACTTGCCAGAAGATCAAGCGAGTATACTCCTCTATCTGTCGCCAGAAACAGAATATCGGAAACACTTGTGATTCCTGTCACTTCATCCGCCCTGAAGGCTCCACCTGTAGCGGACTCGTCCAGCTGCTGGAAACCGTCAGCATTACCCCGTGACAGGCCTCCATCAGATCCAGCCCACGTATATCCGCCGGCACAGTGAACTGAATGCACAGCTCCGCTCCCTGGAATACCCTCATAGGAGGAAAACACCTGCCAGGAATCCCCCTGTCTCAAGGCAAGACCGCCACCTGCTGTGGCAACCCATAGCAGCGAATCGAACACATACAGGTCATTTGCCCTGTACCATGGTAGTTCATCCGGATAGACAATGGGATCATTCCAACCCGTATTGGGATCATAGTGGAGAACCCCCCCTGACGCTGAACACCACATCGTACCATCTGAATCCTCGAAAATCGATGTGATATAACTCTGGGATGTCTCAAAACCCCAATTATCCGGACTGACTGAAAAGGCGAGTAACACGGCAATGAAAGGAATCATACAGTTTGCTACCTCTCAGAAAAGCCAGGGAAAACGGAGATGCCACACCATCCAGACAGCCTCCCATACAATACTTTTAGTCATCTTGGACGTGCCGGCATGCCTGTCCACAAAGATGATGGGAACCTCTGTAAAAGAGCATCCCGTTTTGTAGAGCTTGTATGAAACCTCAATCTGGAAGGAGTACCCATCGGATTTTATTGAATTCAGATCAAGTTTTTCAAGAGCTGTTCTTCTGAAAGCCTTGAAACCTCCAGTAGCATCCTCAAGTGGCAAACCGGTTATCAGTTTTGTATACCGGTTGGCGAACCAGGAAAGCAGCAATCGCGAGAGGGGCCAGTTGACAACATTTACTCCACTGCAATATCTTGAGCCAATGGCAACATCGTTATTATCAAGAGCTTTAACAAGTTCCAGCACTCTTTCGGGTTTATGAGAGAAGTCGGCATCCATCTGAATGATCGGATCGTACTTATCCCTTTCCAGTGCCCATTTGAATCCGGAAATGTACGCTTTACCGAGGCCGGCTTTATCCGGACGACTGAGAAGATGTACTCTTCCTGTATGTTCCTGATCCAGGACTGCTTCTCCTGTTCCATCCGGGCTTTGATCATCGACCACGAGTATATCGGGCTTTATTTGAAGATCAAGCAGAACGGGAAGCAGGTTTCGAATGTTTTCAAGTTCATTGTAGGTTGGGACAACAATTAGTGGTATTTTCAAAAGACCTCTACTTTCTGTATTTTGTGCAATATAATCCATGAACAGGCACAGGAAAAACTTAAGGTTAAAACGTCAGGACGGAGCACATGAGAATTTCAGCCAGGATATTGATTTCGGTAATTCTTTTCCTTTTCTCCATACCTACTCTTGCATGGAGAGTATTACCCCTTGTAAGCTATAGTCCTAACTCAGGAGTAATGTTCGGTGGCGTCGTCAGCCATAACATGTTACCCCCATTCAATCCTTTTGCCTTCAACTGCATGACACAGGTCTTTACAAATGGAAGCATATTTGTAAAACCGAAATTCCTCTTCCCCCTGCATGATGGAATCATGAGCATAAAAGCTGAATACAGGGTGGATAATGACGCCTCTTTCTATGGGTGGGGGAACGACGGTGACAAAGATATCAACACTTCCTACGACAGGCAGATGCAGTGTTTTTCCAGTATATACGGATTCAGCCCTGCAGCCGGTTTTGCTCTTTCTACCGGTATACGGGTAAACCATTCAACAGTATATGACAGATCGGAAGATACTCTCTGGACTACCTCACCATGCTCTGATTATGGCTCCCTCTGGAGCGCAGGACCTTTGATCGAAGCTCACTGGTTATTCCCATCACTCATAAAAGGTTATGCCTTAATTGAGATGGAACACCAGATGGGCAGCGGGTTTTCCTATTCCAATGCATCAGCAACTCTCGCTTTCTTCACTCCAATAGGACCTTCAACCACACCCGCTTTCCGCATCCTCGGAGAAAAACACTTTGGAACTTCGGAGACTCCATTTCCGTACCTGCCCAGCCTCGGCAGAAAAATCGGATTACGAGGATATCAAGACAGACGCTTCGGAGGTTCATGGACACTTCTGGCCAACCTGGAACTCCGGCAAAGGTTACTATCATTCAAGATTGACGAGAGCAATACAATTGAAATCGGAGTCGTTCTTTTCGGTGACGCCGGACAGGCAACTGATGATCTTGATGAAGTGAAATGGAACAGATTCCACCTCGACGGTGGCCTTGGCCTGAGGATAACAATTCCTGGAGGAGGAACTCTCAGGTTTGATTTCGCCGTATCACCTGAAGGACCTTGCATGCAGATGGCTTTCGGTGAACTCTTCTGAACCATTTATCCGGGAAGGAATTTACATGAATCACGCTCTCCTGAAAAAGCTCCCAAAAACCGACCTCCATATGCACCTTGACGGTTCAGTGAGGCTTTCCACGCTCATAGAACTTGCCCGGGAATCAGGTCTCAAGCTTCCTTCCTATACCGAGCCGGGACTTCGTGAAACCGTGTTCAAGGATGATTACAAAGATCTCGACGATTATCTGAAGGGATTCGCGTATACAACCGGTGTAATGCAGACAAGAGAGAATCTTGAAAGGATTGCCTTCGAAGTTGCCGAGGACAACCAGAACGAGGGCGTTCGTTACATAGAAGTACGATTCGCTCCGCAGCTTCACGCGAATGATGAAATGGATATCATCGAATGCATAAGAGCCGTGAACAACGGACTGGACAGGGCGGAAACAAGATTCAATTCCCGACCTGAAGTCGTAGATGGACATGAACCTCCCTTCCATTATGGAATTATCGCATGCGCAATGAGATTTTTCACACCGGCGTTCTCTACCTGGTACAACAGGTTCTTCGAGATGCACAGTTACACGAAACCGGAACGTGTGTTTTCTCTCGCATCACTTGAACTGGAAGCAGCGGTATCAAGAGCGAGATGGGAGGAGAACCTTCCGGTGGTCGGTATCGACCTCGCGGGTTCTGAAAAGGGATGGCCGGCAATAAATCATCTTATCGCATTCAGAAGAGCTCAGAAGCATTTCCTGAAAAAGACAGTACATGCCGGTGAGGCTTACGGACCTGAAAGTATCTACCAGGCAATAACCGAACTCTACGCTGAGCGTATCGGGCATGGTCTGACTCTCCTCGACCCGGGTTCAGTTAGATCAGATGACATCATTGACCCGGAAGCCTACGTTGATTCTCTTGCTGAATTCATCGCTGATCGCAGGATAACCATAGAGGTCTGCCTCACATCAAATCAGCAGACCAACCCTGCTTACCGGGATCTCACCAATCATCCTTTCGGAAAGATGATGGAAAGGAAACTCTCGGTATCCATCTGCACCGATAACAGGACAATATCGAACACGACCGTTACAAAGGAACTTCACAAAGCGGTAAATGCATTCAATCTGACCAGCAACGACCTGAAGAATATCCTTGTCTACGGCTTCAAACGGAGCTTCTTCCCGGGAAAGTACAAAGAGAAGAGAGCGTATGTGCGACGCTGCATGGAGTACTTCGAGAAGATCGAAAGCGAAGCCTCCGGGGATAACCATCAGCAGTGAACAATCCTGAACTATGGGTCCTCCTGCGCGAATCACTTAAGAAAAGGGTTCCCTGCGCCTTTCTTCTGACTCTTAAGACGGAGGGAAGCGGTCCGGGCAGACCGGGTGCCGCGATGGCTGTTATTTCAGGCGGAAAAAACTCCGGTACGATCGGCGGCGGCTGCATGGAACAGGGGATTATCCGCCATGCACTTCTAATGCTCGAACAGGGAAATACCTCTCCTGAATATTTAGTGCATCACCACTGCGACCCCGCTGACCATCCTCCCGGAGAAGGTCAGTCCTCAGGTATGATCTGCTCGGGTTCACAGATTACGGCATCAGTTCCAATGAATCCTGAAATGCTTGAAACCGTAGAGAGAGCCATCAGTATCCTGGAATCAGACAGCACCGGAATACTCCGGCTCTCACCGAACGGGCTGGAGATACAGGAATCCGATTCCCTTCATGATCATTCATTCACTTCCATTGATTCTGAGAACTGGAAATACAGCGGACCCCTTGGTCTTAGCGACACTGTCTACATCATAGGGGGAGGTCATGTAGGCCGGGCGCTTGCGGAGCTTCTCGTAAAACTCCCTTTCAAACCTGTTATTCTCGATGAAAGGAAATTTCAGCCAGGAGATTCTCTTCTTCCCTGCAGATGGATTGAAGTTCCTTTTATAGATTCGCACAAATTAATACCCCAGGGTGATCACAGCTGGGCAGTTATCATGACGCCCTGCCACAGCGCCGATGCAGCGGTACTGAAAAGCTTATGCGGCATAAAT
>DAOWJX010000334.1 GCA_030640155.1 Candidatus Aegiribacteria sp.
ATAGCTCGACTTACCCTTCCAGAAGGTTTCCATCATTTATCGGTTGAAGTGAACGGCAGAATCATTTTCACAGATGATGCCGTATCAATTGTTCCCGGTTCCATCAACCTGTACTTCCTCAGTGAGAGTCGGACGCTGTGACCAGGACTGAACTTGCATTAATGATCGATCACACACTCCTCAGACCGGATGCAGGTCAACTCGATATTGAGAAAATCTGCGGTGAATCTATTGAATACGGATTTGCATCGGTGTGCATTAACCCCATCTGGGTTTACTTCGCGAATGCAATCCTGAAGGAGGCCAGACCATTCGTTTGTTCTGTAGTAGGTTTCCCCCTTGGTGCAACTAACTGCATGGTTGAGGAAACTGCCGGAGCAGTTGAGAATGGCGCTTCCGAAATTGATATGGTCATGCCTGCCGGATATCTGAAGAATGGAGATACTCTGAAAGTTGCTAAGTTTATCCGGGGTGTAGTGAATGCTGCTTCCGGAAGACCGGTTAAAGTAATTATGGAAACTTGTCTGCTTACAGACCTTGAAAAAACACTCGCATGCAATATTGCTATGGATAATGGAGCAGCATGGGTAAAGACTTCTACTGGTTTTGGTAGTGCAGGGGCAAAAGCAGAGGATGTAGCACTGATGCATAAAGCTGTTAAAGGGAGAATTGGTGTAAAAGCATCAGGTGGAATCAGAACGCTTGAGGATGCCCTGTCAATGATAAATGCCGGTGCTGGAAGACTTGGATGCAGCAGGAGTATTGATATTGTGGAAGCTCTTGAATTCTGACATCTTGCGGATTAGTGTAAATGAAGTGCAGGCAACTGGAGGGGTCAGCCAGTTGCCTGCTTATTTCCTGGACACAGGATTATTCTCAATTGCCGATCAGGGAGGGGATCAGACCGGCCATGTGATGAGAATGAAAAGCGGAATGATTAGTCCTCCGACAACAACCATTAACCAACTTTTCAGTCCAGGCTTAATCACTATGTATCTCCTTTTTGTCAACTAGTACCCAATATGTAAGCAAGACTCTTTCCAATTAGAGAGAATATGATAATTAAAGACAATCTGAATCTCCGACAACTTGAAGCAGTCAATTACATGGATGGACCTTTGCTGGTCCTTGCAGGTGCGGGAAGCGGTAAGACAAGGGTGCTCACCGAAAAAATAGCAAGGATCATAAAAACCGATTATTCGGCACCATGGGAAATTCTGGCTATGACTTTCACCAATAAAGCAGCAGGTGAAATGAGAAAGAGGGTCGAAACACTTCTTCCGGGAAAAGGCTTCAGAGTCCGTATGGGTACGTTTCATTCGATATGTGCCTGGATTCTCCGCAGAGAGGCCCATTATCTGGGTTATAATGAGAATTATTCTATTTACGATGCTGATGATCAGAGATCCCTTATTAGAATAATACTAAAGAATTCAGAATTTAAAACGAAGATAACACCAGGACTGGCAAAGGGATACATATCCAGAAATAAGAACAGTGGTATACCTCCAGAAGAAGCTTTACTGCAGGTTGTGAACCAGAGAGAAGCCGATCTGGCAGAAGTATACAGAAAGTATCAGGAACGTCTGAAAACATCAGGAGCTTTCGATTTTGACGATTTATTGACAGGTGTTCTTAAGATATTTCGTCAAAATATTGACACCAGAAACTATTACTCCTCGATGTTCTCCTATATTCTCGTGGATGAATATCAGGACACTAACAAAGTGCAGCACGAACTTCTTATCGAATTGACCACAAATGATACCGGTGTATGCGTTGTGGGAGACGATGATCAGTCAATATACGCATGGAGAGGAGCTTGCGTTGAGAATATTCTGCAGTTTTCCAATGATTTTCCCGGCACAAAAATCATCAGATTGGAAGAAAACTACAGGTCAACTGGAAATATTCTCCGCGGAGCATCAGCTCTTGTCAGGCATAACCTGAAAAGGCATGACAAGACATTGTGGACCAGGAAGGATGCAGGGTGTCCGATCAGGATCAAATCTCTCTATAATGAAGCTGAAGAAGCCGAATGGATTCTTCAGGAAATAGAGGAAATACTGGAGGATGGTTCATGCCTTAAGGATTCCTTAGCTGTGCTTTACAGGACTAATGCTCAATCAAGACAATTTGAAACCGCGTGCAGGAAACACAAGATAAATTATGAAGTAGTAGGCTCGCAGAGGTTCTATGAGCGGATGGAAATAAAGGACATAATAGCATATCTCAGAATTCTTCTCAATCAGAATGACCGCCTCAGCCTACAGAGGATTATCAACCGACCTTCAAGGGGGCTGGGAAAAAAGGGGGTTTCATCTTTCTTTACTTACATCGATTCCACCGGCATGGATCCAATAGAAGCGATGCTTGTCTCGGATAAGATAAAGGGAATCACTTCTAAGGCTCAGGCCGGCCTGAAGAGACTGGGTGAATGGTTCAGATTGGCGAAAGAGGACATTTCCGGAGGTGCTTCTGCCTCAGTAACAGTAGACAGCCTGCTTGAGAACATCGGCATCGCGAAACAGTATGATTCCGGTGATGTTATTGACTTATCCCGGCTGGAGAATATCGCCGAATTCAGAAGAAGCGTTACCGAGTACGACAATGCCGCATCAGCAGGAGGTCTGCCGGGATTCATGAACGAGATAAGCCTGGCTACTACAGTTGACGAATATGAAGGAGAAGAGAGCGGGAAAATAGCTCTGATGACGCTTCATTGCGCAAAGGGTCTGGAGTTCAATACGGTTTTCGTAGCAGGACTCGAGGAAGGAATGCTTCCATTCGTAAGACCCGGCGAATATGATCCGAGTGATATTGAGGAGGAGAGAAGACTTCTTTATGTAGGTATGACCCGGGCGAAGGAACGATTGATACTGACATTTGCTATCAGTAGAAAAAGAGCTGGAGTAAGGCAATCCGGACCTTCCAGGTTCATTTATGAGATCACCAGTGGAGAAGACAGGTTTCAGTCTTCCACCGAGACTGTACCCGACAGAACTATTGAAACCTCTTCAAGCACTGATGAGGGAACCATATCATACAGCAGAGGTAATCTTATCAGGCACCCAAGATATGGTAAGGGGCTTGTCCGAAAGGCTGTGAGGAAAGGTTCCGAGTGGCAAATTACAGTTGATTTCGGATTTGACGAACCAAAGACTCTGGTTACAGGATATGTACCAGTTCCAATATTGAAGATAAAGGGATCAATGACAGACCTGGATTGAAGGGAAGACTATGCAACTGTTTCTTGATACAGCTAATGTTGATGAAATCCGCGAGATCGCATCATGGGGAATTTTATCCGGAGTAACTACTAATCCATCGCTTGTTGCGAAGGAAGGTAGAAATTTCAAAGAGGTAATCGCTGAAATCTGTGAAATCGTGGACGGGCCAATCAGTGCTGAAGTTATCAGCACAGACAGAAATGGGATGATTGAAGAAGCCAGAGAGAAGGCGAAATGGCACGAGAATGTTGTTATCAAAATCCCAATGGGCGAGGAAGGACTTGCCGCAGTATCGGTTCTGAAAAAAGAGGGAATTCGATGCAATGTGACCCTAGTTTTCTCCGCGGCGCAGGGCTATACCGCTGCGTTGGCCGGCGCTTCATTCGTCAGCCCGTTTGTAGGCAGGCTGGATGATGTTGGTATTCCCGGGATGCAGATCGTGTCTGATCTCGCTGAGATATTCGACATTCATGGATTTCCCACAAAAATAATCGCCGCAAGCATCAGGCATACGCAGCATGTTGAACAGGCTGCTCTTGCCGGAGCGCATATCGCGACAGTGCCCACAGCAGTTGTGCGCAAGCTTGTTAAGCATCCCCTGACTGACAGCGGTCTTACAAAGTTCCTTTCCGACTGGAAAGGGTCAAACCTTGTATCTTGATAATTATTACAGATTACAGGATAAAAAATGATAATAATACAGGATATTTCATAGATACGAAAGTGAATTACTATGTCTCCGGTATTTGATTTTGAAAAAGCATGGTTGCTGAAACTGAATGATGCGATTGATTCCAGTGCAGGGGAGGATATCCGAAAGACAGTTCTTGCTGGAAGCGGGAATCTTACTGCCCAAACCCCCCGACAGGAAATTATCGAATGGACAGTGAAGGCAGTCGAAAAACTTAAATCACATCTTGGAGAAGCAGAGACAGATAGAATAATGACACTCTGTGCATGCCGGTATCCAACCCCCGGTCTTCAGAAAGCCAGGGAAACCTGGGAAGAAACCAGGGATATTGACCAAGTACTGGATGTACTTCAGGAGCAATTCGAGAGTTTTATGAGGGATTCAATTGGTCTTTCCGAAGAGGAGGTCGAATACGTTGTATCGAAAAATATGGGACTCGCCGGGATCAGGAAGGAGAACACGATCATCGCAACCAGGATTCCAAAGAGCGGTTTCCTGAAGAAGTGCCTTAATGAAAAGGACAGTGAAAAACGGAGAGAATACTATTGTCATTGTCCGAGGGTAAGAGATGCAATCAAATCCGGAAATGCTGTCCCGCCATCCTATTGCTATTGCGGTGCCGGTTTCTATAAGGGAATCTGGGAGGATATTCTTCAGATGCCTGTCGAGGTGGAAGTCATCGAGAGCCTTTTCACCGGAGGTGATGTATGCAGAATAGCCATATACCTTCCTGATTAGTAATGCCTGTAAATTACAGCAATTATAGTTTGATTGGAATCAGTTAATAATGGTAAATGTTAAAATACAAGGTTTGACCCCAATTGCTAAGGGTGTGAGGCTCGATGTTCTGGAAATGATACGGGCAGCGGGCAGCGGGCATCCGGGGGGATCTTTCTCCGCGGTTGAGATTCTTGTTGAACTCTACTGGAAAATCATGAGAATACGCCCGGATGAACCAGACTGGGAAGACAGGGACAGGTTCATTCTATCCAAGGGTCATGCCTGCCCGGCATTGTATTCCGTACTTGCAAGAAGGGGGTACTTTGATCCTGCCGAACTGTTAACACTCAGGAAATTCAATTCAAGGCTACAGGGGCATCCAGACATGAGTAAACTGCCCGGACTGGACGCCTCCACAGGAAGCCTCGGTCAGGGCCTGTCACTTGCATGCGGCATTTCTCACGGGATCCGACTTAATTCCAGAGACAGTCGCGTTTACTGCCTTCTCGGTGATGGAGAGCTTCAGGAGGGAAATATCTGGGAAGCGGCGATGACCGCGTCTCACTACGATTTAAAACATCTTACCGTAATTGTGGACAGGAACCGAGTTCAGCTTGATGGTCACGTATCTGATGTCATGGAGATCGAGCCTCTTGTAGACAAATGGCTTGCGTTCGGATGGGATGTTATCGTGGCTGACGGTCACAGTTTTATTTCCCTTGAAAAGGCATTCGAGCATTGCAGTGAAACCGAATTTCCATCTGTTATCATAGCTAATACCGTTAAAGGTAAAGGCGTATCCTTCATGGAAAACACCTGCATCTGGCACGGGAAGTGCCCTGATGAGAAGGAATACGAAGCCGCTATTGAGGAAATTCAGGGAGGACTTTCATGAAAAACCTCAGACCCACAAGAGAAGGTTACGTTGAAGGAATTCTCCATGCAGGCAGAGAGAACGATCGCGTTGTGGTAATTGAAGGAGATGTTTCAAGGTCAATCGGAAGCGCATCGTTCGGTGAGGAATTCCCTGAAAGGTTCTTCAATCTTGGAGTCAGCGAACAGGACATGCTCGGTGAAGCGGCAGGACTCGCGCTGGAGGGATTCATTCCATTCGTTGGAACATACGGCGTTTTCGTTGCCGGAAGAGCATGGGATCAGATACGAACGAGCATCTGCTATATGAATCTGAACGTAAAGATCGCAGGTGCTCATGGAGGGGTAAGTGTGGGTCCTGATGGAGCCACTCATCAGGCTCTTGAGGACGTTGCCATTATGCGTGTGCTTCCCAATATGCATGTGCTCGTACCGGCTGACGCGAATCAGACCAGAGCTGCGGTACTGACTTCTATGAATACAGCCGGTCCGGTTTACATTCGATTCGGACGGAATCCTGTTCCACAGATATATCCTGTTGACTCATCAGTTGAGATCGGGAAGGGGCATCTTCTGGAGGACGGAAGTGACATAACTCTGGTCGCATGCGGAGCTATGGTCAGCCTGGCACTCACCGCTCGAGAGATACTGTCGAAGCAGGGAATTTCAGCTGGAGTAATCGATATGGTATCTGTTAAACCGCTCGATAGGAAGCTTCTGATCGAGCAGGCTGAAAAAACAGGAGCGGTTGTGGTTGCTGAAGATCACCAGGCGATCGGAGGGTTGTTTGGAGCTGTAACCGAAACCCTTGCGCCAGAGCATCCTGTTCCTGTGGCGATAGTTGCGGTCGGAGACAGTTTCGGAACAAGCGGTACTCCTGCTGAAGTGAGAGAGGAGTATAAACTCACAGCTGTGACGATAGTATCTAAAGCTGTGAAATTATTGGAATAGATCAATTTCTTATTGACTTGAAATACCCTCATCTGTAGTATGCATTATATCTTGGGGTAGGTTACCAGTTACAATTCTAATGATTGAAACAGGAGGAATTAAATGGCACGAGTACTCATCTGTGATCCGGTTGCTGAAGATGCCCTTGAAGCAATCCGGAAAGGCGGACACGAGGTTGTTGAGAAAACCGGCATGACACCTGAAGAACTGCTTGAAACCGCTCCGGCGTTTGACGCGCTGGTTATCAGGAGTGCGACAAAGGTAAGAAAGCCTGTACTTGAGAAAGGGGCTGCGGGAAACCTGAAGCTTGTGGTTCGCGGTGGCGTTGGTCTTGATAACGTTGATCTTGATGTAGCAGCTGATCTTGGCATTGCTGTAAGAAATACACCCTCCGCAAGCAGCGTCGCCGTTGCCGAGCTTGCACTGGCGCATATGCTTGCATGCAGCCGTTTCCTCGGACCGGCCAACTGCACAATGAAGCAGGGTGAATGGAACAAGAAAGCTTACGGTAAGGGAAAGGAACTCTGGCACTCCACACTCGGTCTGATCGGCTTTGGCAGAATCTCTCAGGAAGTCGCCAAACGGGCAAAGGGATTCGAGATGGATGTAATATTCTTCGACCCGTACATAGACAGTGTGGACGGAATAGAAGCGAAGAAAGTTGATCTGGAAACACTTTGCAGAGAATCCGATTTTATAAGTCTTCATATTCCTCACAATAAAGAAACTCATTACCTTCTTGATACGAAGCAATTCGATATGATGAAAGACGGCGTTGTAATAGTGAACTGCGCCAGAGGCGGAACCATCAATGAAGCAACGCTTCTTGAAGCGCTGGATTCCGGGAAGGTTTTTGCTACCGGAGTTGATGTCTTCGAAGAGGAACCCGCCAAAGGCAACCCTCTTGTCGAACATGGAAACACTATGGCTACTCCTCACATCGGGGCCGGGAGCTTGGCTGCTAAGAAACGTGTAGGAGCTGAAGTAGCCCGCGAAATAAACGAATTTTTTGAATAGAACACTGTTGAACACTAAAGTGAAAGGTGGATCCATGCGGATTAACTGGATAAGTATTCCAGCCGCTCTGATTCTCCTTATGATCCCTTCACTGTCCGCTGCCCAGGATAGTGTCGAAAATTTGACACCAACTGATGATACCGTTTCAGAAGTGGTGACAGAGGATGCTGCTGCTGAGAAAACTGAAGCTCAGCCTGCAGCAGGAGAACCGCTTCTGGAACCTGATCCCGGGTTAGATACACCAGGTGTGATTACAGTTCAGGACAAACCCAACAATGCTGGAGACCAGCTTGTTGTTACGTTTGAACCTGCTGTGAATCCTGAAGGTATTCAATGTTACAATGTCTACAGACGTATAGTCGGCGAAGTAAGCGAAGATGCCTGGAATTTAGTCAAGGTAATTCCTGCTGATGAGCCGTCGGAGTTCATAGACGGATACGACCCTGAATACCCGATAGAACCGGGAGTCTTGTACGAATACAGAATAGCTTCTATGTCTTTAGAAGAAGTTGAGTATTTTGGTCCGGTTTACGGGGCAGAAATAGCAGCTGAAGGTGAATGGTTCCATACCAGCAAAGTCAGATTGCTGATCGCCGGCTCTTTGTTCATCGGTCTCATTTTCTACTACTTCGGCAAAGCTCAGAGAGGTACAAAGATGTACCTCAGACCGATAGCAGGCATCGAAGCAATCGATGAAGCTATTGGAAGAGCAACCGAGATGGGAAAACCAATCCTCTATGTCCCGGGTATTTCGACAATCTCTGATGTAGCGACAATTGCCAGTCTTACAATTCTTGGACGGGTCGCGAGAAAGATTGCAGAATACCAGACTCGAATAATAGTCCCGAATTACGATCCGATTGTATATACTGTTGCAGAGGAGGTTGTGAAGCAGGCTTACCTTGAGGCTGGACGTCCGGATTCCTATGATCAGGATTCGGTTTTCTTTCTGACACAGAGTCAGTTCGCATATGTTGCAGGTGTCAATGGAATTATGATGCGAGACAGACCGGCGACCAACTTCTACCTTGGTATGTTTTACGCTGAATCCCTCATACTCGCTGAAACCGGTTCACTTTCCGGAGCGATACAGATAGCCGGAACAGATGCCGTGACCCAGCTGCCTTTCTTCATCACTACATGCGATTACACTTTGATCGGTGAAGAACTGTACGCTGCCAGTGCTTATCTGGGACATGAACCCAAGCAGATAGGTGCGGTTAAGGGACAGGATGCCTGCAAGGCTATTGTCATGAGTTTGATAACGCTTGCGCTGGTTCTTGGAATTCTTGACCTTGTTGCAAATACTCACACACTGGACTGGTTGCGTAATCTGGTAACCGTGTCCATTGTTGAGTAAGCCCACCGGAAAGGAGAAAGAACAGTGAAAAGAACTGTTCCGCTTATGATCGTGATGGTGGGCGGAATACTGATGATGGTTCAGTATTTCATTCCACATCAATACTCTCAGGTAATTTTCAATAATTATCTTGAGTGGGCTCCGATTGTGGGAGCTTTTGCTTTAATACTTGGTGTCGGTAGTCTTACGCGATTGCATACGCATAAAATTCGAAGGAAGGCCCAAAACTGGCAGTACAGCTGGGCTGTGCTGATACCGCTTTTCGGAATGCCTTTATTCGCTCTGATTATACCTCAATCACTTGGCGGCGGATCGGATGTACATGGAGTGCATGATTTCCTGTTCATGCATATTCAGGTACCGATTCAATCCACAATGTTCAGCCTGCTTGCTTTCTATATCGCAAGCGCCGCTTTCAGGGCTTTCAGAGCAAAATCAGCACTGGCAACCATACTGCTTCTTGCAGCTGTAATAGTGATGCTTGGTCAGGTTCCGATCGGGGATGTTCTTGGAAAATGGCTTCCGAACACCGGACTGTGGATACTCCGTTATCCGAACCTTGCTGCCAAACGCGCGATCATGCTGGGAGTTGGGTTCGGAATGCTGGCAACCAACCTTAAAATAATATTCGGCGTCGAGCGTAACTGGCTCGGCGGAGCAGGGAAGTAGGTGAGCGCTGTGAATATCTGGGAAAAAATGCTGAACGTTGACAGGCGCTGGATCTTCCTTGGCATAGGAATAGTATCGATAGTTCCATTCCTCATTGGATTCGGAATGCCGATATCTACAACGATAGAGGTTGAGGGTATTTTCAACTTTGTGAATGAGCTCGGGCCGGATGACGCCATCTTCATAGGATTCGATTTTGCGCCGGGAACTCAGGCTGAGAATATGCCGATGGCTGTTGCTGTCATGAGGCACGCATTTCATAATCACACTTCTGTTTTCATGACTGCGTATGTGCCTCTTGGTAAGGGAATGGCTGTTTCAGCTCTTGATTACGTTACTAATCCTAAAACGGATGGTTACTATGAGAGAGTTCTTTATGAGGATTGGGTAGACTATCGCGAGGCCGGTATTACAAATAAGGAAGATCTTACAACTGCCTGGGAAAGTGACGGAAACGTGCTTCCGGAAGGCGCCGTAGGATGGGTCTTCGAGGGAAGGGATTACGTTTTGCTTGGTTACCTTCCTCTGTTTCATCTTGTAATACTCGGAATGACGGGTTCTATAGAAACACAGTTTCCTGTGGATTACCATGGTAATCCAATTGGGGATATGCCGATATTGATGGAGCATAAAAGCCTTCGTGATGTTGATCTTGCCGTTACTACTTCCGGGTCATCCGCCTGCGTTGCATGGATAACCTATGGAAGAGAGAAGATAGGGCTTCCGATTGCTTTCGGTGTAACAGGTGTTATGGCAACTGATTACTTCCCATACATACAGTCAGGTCAGATAGTCGGTCAGATGGGTGGGCTTCGAGGGGCCGCGGAATATGAAGTGTTGCTCAAGGAGAACGGTATAACGAGGACAACGGATAAAGCGTTTACAGGTATGGATGTACAGTCAGCTGCGCATATATTCATAATCCTTCTTATCGTGATGGGTAATATCGCGTTTTTCGCCGGCGGGTTTCACAAACAGACCAGGCTTAAGGGAAGGAGGTAGAAGATGTACGATACAATAGGAATCTGGGTAGGCGCTTTCTTCACGCTTGCCATTTACTCATTCCTCTACAAGGAGAACCCTGTCTATCGCCTTGCTGAACACCTTGTTGTTGGTATCTCTCTGGGATATACGATGGTTCTTATCTACAATACTGTCATACTTCCCAAACTTCTTGAACCGCTGTTCGCCGGTAATCACTGGATACTCATTATTCCTGGTTTGCTCGGTTTGCTTTACATAACCAGGTTCATACCCAGTATCGCTTGGCTTTCAAGGTATCCCATCGCGTTTATTATGGGTACCGGAATGGGAATTGGATTTCCGCTAACAATGAAGGCATATGTTCTTCGCCAGCTTGAAGCTGCTATGGTTCCTCTATATGAATCTGGAATGCCATGGTACGAGGTCTTCGGAAATATCGTGATGATATTCGGAACTCTTGCGGCCCTTATTTACTTCTTCTTCTCCAAGCCGCACAAGGGGCTTTTCTTCGGCACAGGTTCGAAGATTGGTATCTGGGTTATCATGCTCGGTTTCGGAGCCACTTTCGGCTTCACAGTCATGGGTCGTATCAGCCTTCTGATCGGCAGAATTCAGTATCTGCTTGGAGACTGGCTGCATCTAATTGAATAGCCATATAAGGGGGGACACGCAGCAGAGACTGTATGTCCCTCAAACCTCACTCCACGGGGACATGCACTCTCTGGTGCGTGTCCCCGTTTAAGGAATCAATTAAAACTCTGAAAGATTCTCTCGAAAACCTCTATAACCGCTTCAACAGAAGGGAATTTGTCCACCCCGACCCTCTTGAATACCTCTATTGCTATGAAGATCTTCGTGACAGAGAAATCGCGGGACTTGTGGCATCGGGACTTGCATACGGAAGAGTGAAGCAGATACTGAATGCTGCCGGTTCTGTGCTTGATGAACTTGGAGCTTCACCATCCCTGTTTCTTACTGAGATATCTCTTGAAACGCTTCAGAATCTTTTCGGCGATTTCAGATACCGTTTCACGAAAGGGCAGGAAGTTGCATATATCCTGAAGGCAGCTTCCGAGATGCAGGTTGAATATGGAAGTCTGGGTAACCTGCTGATTCAGAGCATTTCGTCGAAGGGATATATTGAAGCTCTGAATCTGATGATCAGTACGATCCTGGGAAAAGCCGGTTTAAGTACTTCGAGCATGCTATCACTGCCTTCAAAGGGAAGTACCTGCAAAAGACTGAATCTCTGGATGAGGTGGATGGTGCGCAGCGATGATGTAGATCCTGGAGGATGGGACGGAATCGAAACTGATGTGCTGTACGTCCCGCTTGACACACACATGTTCAGAGCAGCGAAGCTCCTTGGATTCACTTCAAAACGGACAGCTGACTGGAGGGCGGTGGAGGAAATCACGGAAGGGTTCAGAACCCTGTGCCCTGATGATCCTGTGAAATATGATTTTTCTCTGACACGTTTCGGGATAAGGGATGATCTTGATATGAACGGTCTTCTCAAAGAACTTGAATTCTGAGGTTTATACAGTGCTTGAAAAGCTTGACCTTTTGAATCCGTTTTCGTAAATTGGCTCTTCCGGTGCCGGGGTAGCTCAGTTGGTAGAGCAACGGACTGAAAATCCGTGTGTCGACAGTTCAATTCTGTCCCCCGGCACCATTTCTTAGCTCAATAAATAGTGACAGGCACTATTTAAATATTATGTAGAGAATAGCCTCTTAAAATTAAATAGTGCCTGTCACTATTTAATTGCTCCGGTTCTTTATTCAGGAACGCTTTCCCTGGATACTGTTTCCCTCTCCAGCATTCTTTCGATCTTTCTTACTCGATGTGCCATATTGTTCATCTGAAATTCGATAGAGCTTAAAATCCAGAACTGAAAATGCTCCACTTTGGTTTGTGTATGGATCATCCAGATCACCTTTAGTGAAACCAGAAGAATTGCTATCTCTATGGATAACAGAGCTGGAAATCCAGATATGTCGAAATGAAAAATGTGCCTTACGAGATCAAAAAGGAACAGGGGAGCGACGATTACAAGAAAGGTAAATGTTAAAATTCTGTCCTTCTTCGAATTTTGTTTTCCTCCTATACGTCCTACGAGTTCTCTGACGTTCTCCTTTTCTTTCCTGAAGAGTTCGAGTTCTTCGTTAAGCAAATCCTCTCTTGACAATATGTCCTCCTTAATTTGTATCTTTTCAGAACATTGTATTGTATTTAGATTCAAAAGACCAGATTCATTGTCAACACAAATGGAGATGATTTGATTTCTAGAAACAGAATAGCGTTGAACTGGAGTGTATTTTCAAGCACTGCAACCGGGGCTTCAAGAAGAGCGTACGAATTGCATAAAAGGATATCTACAGACATGAATTTCGTGGCGTTTGTTACAAAAGATTTTTCGAGCAAATGGATGAAAGAATTTCCACACTTTGAATTTGTTCAGATTGGTTCATCCCGTTCACTTTCACACAGGTTGAAAGAGGGTTCCGGTGCTTTCTGGAAAAAGCTTCTGGATCAACATGGATGCAGTCTTTGGGTTACGGATACTCTGCCTGTATCAGCAGGGATCGGCAGGGTAAGAAAATGTATAACGGTTCATGACCTCAGATACCTGGCATCCAGGAAGTACGTGAGTCTGAAGAGATATGCGCTTCTGAAAATGTTCATGCCCAGCTCGCTTGACAGAGCAGACTCAGTTATAGCTGTCTCCGATTGGACTGGAGAGCAGCTCAAAACTCATTATTCCGTGCCTTCGGAGAAGCTTACGGTAATTCCTAATTCTGTTGACAGGAAGCTTGCCGGGAGTTCCGGTACCTGGTGTAACGAATTTGACAGACCCTATTTGCTGTCAGTCGGGCACCTGGAAAAGAGGAAGAATTTTGAAACTCTTGTAAGAGCATTTTCAACGGTTGCCGATTCGTGGGATGGTCTGCTGGTGCTGGTCGGTAAAGATCAGGGTTCACTGCGAAGCATTAAAGCAATTGCGGAAAGCAACGGCATTTCGGATAGGCTCATACTTAAAAGTTCAGTCTCTTATGAAGAATTGACCGGGTTGTACGAGAACAGTGAAATAGTTATATGCCCGTCACTCTACGAAGGATTCGGTATAACTCTGCTTGAGGGTATGGCAGCCGGCAGGCCTGTTATCGCTACAGGTATACCACCGCATCTTGAAGTTGCCGGGAATGCCGCTCTGCTGATTGATCCGTTGGAGGAACCGATAAATGGATTTTCAAAGGGTATTCTTCAAATACTCAATAACAGTGAACTTGCGAAGACATTTGTTGATAAAGGATTTGTTCGCCTGAAACAGTTTTCATGGGAAAAATCCGCCATGAAATTGGAAACACTTTATAAATACCTTCTTGAGGAGTGAAAAAATGATGCGGAGCAGTGTTTTGATTCGCAGAATGATTAATACTGATTATGAGGGTTTAGTTTGTCTATGGAAGAAATTCGCGGGTAATACTATGACAGGAGCGGATAGCCCGGAGGGATTCAGGGGATTTCTCGGGAAAAACGGGGGTTTCTGCTTCGTTGCTTTTGTGAATGACAGGATTGTCGGTTCTGTTATGGCAGGTCATGATTCAAGGAGGGGTTATATCTACCATCTGGCAGTTGACGAATTCCTTCAGGGGAAAGGAACAGGTACTGCACTTATGAGCGCTACAGAGAGTGCTCTGAGAAACGCCGGTATCGAAAAAGCTCACCTTTTCATCTATTCTGATAATATGGCTATAAGGTTCTATGAGAAGACAGGATGGCACAGGAGACATGATATTGAAGTAATGAGCAAAGTGCTTATTGGCGAACAATATCTGGGAACAAGAACCGAGGAATGAAAACCTTTCTTTTTCTCTATTTTACATGCATAATATCTGATATTGAATTGTGTCCTGTAACATCTGCAAAGGATTGATTATGGTGATCATCTCAATTGCACTTTTCGCTATGTTTCTGGTACAGCCAACTATCGAGATTACTGATGTTCAGGATCGACCAAACGATGCCGGCGATCGCCTTCATCTGTACCTGTCCATCCCAGGTGAAGATACAGGTGATCTGGTAGCATGTGTTGTCTTCAGAAAACAGGTTGACGAACCGGATGATTACTGGAACCTTGTCCTTTCAGAAACTCTTCCTCTTGAAGAGGAATTTCTGGTCGATGGATACGATCCTGATTTTATCATTGAACCGGGCGTCCGATATATGTTCAGGCCTGCTGCAATAACTATGGCAGGAGATACACTGGTCGGTGAGGTCTTTGTATCACCTGTAACTGCAAAAGGGGAAATATTCAATACGGGTGAAACATCGGTTCTGGTAGCGGGATCACTCTTCATCCTTCTTATTTTCTACTATTTTGGAAAAGCTCAGCGCGGACAGAAAATGTATCTAAGACCAATTGCAGGGATCGAAGCTATTGATGAGGCGATTGGAAGAGCAACCGAGATGGGTAAACCGATATTGTATGTTCCAGGTCTTTCCACAATTGCAGATGTTGCCACTATCGCCAGCCTTACAATTCTCGGGAGAGTTGCGAAGAAGGTTGCTGAATATCAGACTCCGCTGCTGGTTCCAAATCGTAATCCCATCGTCTATACAGTAGCTGAAGAATGCGTCAAGCAGGCGTACCTTGAAGCAGGGCGTCCTGACTCGTACGATCCTGATTCAGTTTTCTTCCTGACACAGAGCCAGTTCGCCTTTGTGGCTGGTGTCAACGGAATCATGATGAGAGAGAGACCGGCCACCAACTTCTACCTTGGCATGTTCTACGCTGAATCTCTCATACTTGCTGAAACGGGATCGCTTTCCGGAGCGATACAGATCGCCGGAACCGATGCTGTAACGCAGCTTCCATTCTTTATTACCACATGTGACTATACCTTGATCGGAGAAGAACTGTATGCTGCAAGCGCTTATCTTGGACGGGAACCCAAGCAGATAGGAGCTGTCAAAGGGCAGGATGCCTGCAAG